>JBDHHL010000005.1:0-30660 GCA_039589375.1 Gemmatimonadota bacterium
CGGCTGTGACAGCAGCGTCACACGGCCGCCACGCTCGAGAGTCCGATGGATCGCTAAGTTGGCCGCGTTGGTGGCGTTCTCTACTGCGAAGGCAGAGCCCGAGCCGGTCACTGCGCCGCCGGGCGGACGGAGGGCGTCCGTCTCGAGCTCGAGTTCGGCCTCGATCGGCGACTTCACCCCGATCGCTTTGACCCCCATCTGGAACGGAAGCGTCCAGCCGGCCGCGTCGTAGGGCGTGTCGGGGGGGCCACCTGGGTACAGGCGGCGGTCCGGATAGGCTTGCGGCTCCAGCAGGTCTTTCGCGTGTGCTCGGTAGGGCTGGGCCATCAAGACGACCCAGTCACCCTCGGAATACGCAATGCCGTCAGCTTCGAAAGGGACCACTGCGCGATGGATCTCGGCGCCGCCGCGGCGGATGGTCCGGAGCATGGCCACGGCGCTACCCACGTCGCGCTGTTGCGATGGGATGATGTACGCGAACGGCGGCTCGTTGCGACCGGCGTCGATGGCGCGACGACCGAGCTCGACGTAGTTCTGGATCAACTGGCGACGCCCACGCGCCGCCAGTCCGATGATGGAGCGCGAGGCGATGATTTGGTAATCGATGATATCTCGAATCCGCCACCAGCCGCCCGGCCACGGGTTTGGGTAGTTGTTGCCGCGGTCCGGCTGCCTGTCAATCTGGCCGGGTTCTTGAAAGATGGGCGAAGCGATCCGCACACTGGCAGACTCGGAGAGTATTCCCACCATGTTGTGCCGGGCAGGGACCGAGCGAAGTCCGCCGTGCCACCATAGGTCGAAGCGCTCGCCGTTGAGGACACCCGACTTGCCCGCCGCTTCGAGGTCCGTAGAGATCTGCAGGCCATACAGCGAGATCGTTCGCACGACCAGCGGGTCCAAGTTCGGGTTGACTGGGTCATCGAAAGGCGGCACGAAAAGGCGTGCGCCCCGATTCCCCATCTGGTGTATGTCGTATACGACCTCTGGGAACCACGTTCCATACAGCAGGTCGTTGACCATCTGCGACTCGACCTGCGTCAGCATGTAGAAGTCGCGGTTGTTGTCGTGGCCCACGTACAAGTGGTATAGCCATGGCATGCGGCTGCCTTCGTACGGGGTGCCCAGCGTCCGATTGTACCAGTCCACCACCATCTGCTGACCATCGGGGTTGACCGACGGTACCAGTACGACCACTACATCGCGAAGCGCTTCCCGCATCTCTGGGTCGGTGATCAGGCCGTGCGCCAGCTCCATGACGCTTTGGCTTGATGCGATCTCGGTCGAGTGGATGTTGTGGGTGATCACCACGACCGCCGGTTGTGACTCGAGCAGCGCCTCGAGTTCGCCTTCGGCCAACTTCCGCGGATCGGCGAGCTTCGCCTGGCTGCGGCGGATCTCCTCAAGCCGCTCCATGTTCTCAGGGCTCGTGACCACCACGGCCAGGAACGGTCGACCTTGCGTCGTCCGCCCCAACGTATCGACCCGCGCCGCCGGGGAAGTCTCCGCCAGGTGGCTCATGTAGCCGGCAATCGAGTCCCAGGCCGCGAGTTTGAAGTCTGCACCGACCGGGAAGCCAAGATAGTCGGCCGGGGTGATGGGTGCGGCCGCAGCGGCCCCTGTTGGCTCACCCGCCGAGCGTTGGGTCTCCTGACTCAGGACACGACCTGTCGGGGCGAGGAACGCCAACGCCGCGAGCGAGATAGCGAGACGTAGACAGTATGGCATTGTAGGCCTTCTCATGTGTGGAAGCGATTTCCCGGGCTGTGCAGCGAAAGGTTACACGGGTAACGGGTCGGGGCAAGACGGGCGACCCGCGGGTTACGAAGAGCCGGTCACAGCATGGACGCCGGCTGGCCCGTGGAAGCTAGGACACGGTTCCAGGCCTCGCCCTGCGGCGCCAGACGTTTCCGTTGTCCGGCGACAAGTCGCAGCGGTACGTGAGTGAAAGCGTGGTTCCAGAAACCCACCATCATGTCGGTGCGGCCTGCCATGCCCGCGTGCGCGGCGTGCTGCCCCAGAACCAGGCAGAAAGCCGAGTCCATCGAGTTCGCCGGTAGACTGCGGATGGTGTAGCTGGGATCGATATACTTGACCGTGGTTTCCGTACCGCGTGCGGCGAAATGCTTCTCGATCCGCTCGCGCAAGAAGCTACCGATATCACGGAGCCGTATGTTGCCTGAGGCATCATGCTGCTCGGGACCTGCTTGTTCGAGCAGTTCCTGTCCTGCCCCCTCGCCGACGGCGACAACGGCGTGGTGCCGACTGGCAAGCCGGCTCTCCAAAGCCTGTAGGAAGCCGCCCCGCCCGTCGAGCGCGAACGGCACTTCCGGGATCAGGCAGAAATTCACGTCACCGCTGGCCAGTGTGGCATAGGCGGTGATGAAACCGGAATGCCGGCCCATCAACTTGACTATCCCGACACCGTTCCAGGCACCTCGCGCCTCTGTGTGTGCGGCAGCGATGGCGTTGCGCGCTTCATCGACGGCCGTCGAGAAACCGAAGCTGCGTTCGGTCCACAGAAGGTCGTTGTCGATCGTCTTGGGTACACCGACGACACCTATGTCGAGGCCGCGCTTGGCGATCTCTCCGCTAAGCGCCGATGCGCCCCGTAGCGTGCCGTCACCTCCTATGGCGAAGAGCACGCTCACGCCCCAGCTCGCCAGCGTATCCACCATCGCGCTCAGATCCTGCAGACCGCGGGAGCTACCAAGGAGAGTCCCGCCGTGCAGGTGGATATTCTCTACTAGCTCCGGGTCGAGGAGCATCGGTTCGCTGACGGAATCGGCAACAAGCCCCGCGTATCCGTAGCGAAAACCGACTATGCGGCGGACACCGTAGGCGTGCGTCAGCGTCAGCACGATCGAACGGATCACATCGTTGATGCCGGGACAGAGCCCGCCGCAGGTGACGATTCCGCAAACGGTGTCATCGGGATCGAAGAGGATCTTCGCACGGGGGCCGGCCTGCTCGAAGGAGGGAGGCTCTTGGCCTGAGCCCGCCTTCTGCCTGAGCTGGTGCGTGCGGGCTGCCACCAAAACTCGGTCGGACTCGTCCACAAATCGTTCGACGCGAGCGGCGAGCGGCGATGCGTAAGTAGCTGGGCGCAACTGGGACACCAGAAGCTCATCAGCCTCCGGGAGCAAAGCAGTGGCGCCGCTGTGTTCAGTGGCCTTTGGCATCGGTCTGTAGTATCCCCCAGGGCTCTATTCTCGCCAGCGGTTGCGCACGGCAAGTTGCGCGGCCGATGGATTGTCGACCTCGACGACTCGATACACCGGCGTGTCTCGCCCGGCGCATGTCGTCGGAGCGCCTCAACGAACGACTGGTATCCCGTCATCGTAGCGCCGTCGATGGCAAGGATGTCATCTCCGTAGTTGAGGCCGTCACGCCAAGCAGGCGAACCGCTTACCACAGCTATGATTTGGAGGCGGCCATCGAGTTCTTGGGTCCCGACACCCAGGAACCCGGTGCTATTCCGCTGCACGGTCGCAACGTCGTCGATTGTAAGCCTATACCCGGCCAACTCTAAGAACTCCTCGAACGGTATTTCATCGGTGCCGTATACGTACTTGTCGAAGAAGTCTTGGAACGAGCCACCTCCAACCTCCTCGCAAACCTTGCGTATCCCCTCCGAATCGAACGCGGCGTTGTCGTCGCGCGTCCTCTGCCACATCAAGCGGAGGACATCGTCGACGCCCTTCGCGCCGCCAGTGCGGTTCGCTAGCTCGATCTCCAACAGGTTACCGATGACACGGCCCTTGAAGTAGTAGTCGGTCCGGTAGTTTTCGGTGCTCTCGTCGCTCCGGTAGAGGTGGATCCAGGCGTTGAAGCTGGCATCGGCTGCACTCTGGTTGTAGTGGCCCGGTGTGCTCCTGTAACGCGCGATCAGGTTGGCCGGATCTTCGTACGAGTCAATGAGTCCGGCGCGATATAGGATACGGTCGCCGTAGTAGGAGGTGAAGCCCTCGTAGAACCAGAGCGCATCCGTGTAGTTCTCCTCCTCATAGTCGTAGGGCCGGAACGCTGGAGGTTGGATGCGTTTCACGGTCCAGGCATGGAAGAATTCGTGCGCTGTCACGCCCAGTACTGCTCGGCGGCCGGGCTCGCTCTGAAAATCCAGACCGGCCAGGCCGACGGTCGTGCCGTTGGCGTGCTCGATTCCACCGCCGCCTGTGAGAGTAGTGAACACGAAGGCATATCTTTCATAGGGAAGGCCGCCGAACATCTCCGAGCAAACCTGGACGATCTTGGTGAAATCTCGGGCTAGCTCGTCGAGGTCGGCGTTGTTCGGACCCAAGATGGCTATGAGGTGTGGGATTCCCTCCACCTCGAACTCGATGTCCGCGAACTGGCCGATCAGCATGGGTGTGTCGATCAACTCGTGGTACGAGCGGGCGGATATGACGAATGGGTTTTCGCCCGTAGGAGCGATTCCGCCGTCGAGCCGCCAGCCCCGTGGCAGCTCGAACGTGGCCGATGTGGGCCCGTTGGTCGCGCCGACCACGTGCATGAATAGACTGGGGCCGAGTATGTGGCCTCCCCCTTCGTACACGAACGACCAGCGAATGCCGGGCTCGCGGGCGTAGACCTCGTACTCGATCACGGCACCCGGCGGCCCGGCGGTGCTGATCCGCCACGTATTCTTGTCCAGTTTCCGCCAGGGCAGCTGATGTCCTGATTCGTCGGTAGCAGCGAATCGAATGACGTGACGCTCGTACTCGCGCACTAGATACGATCCAGGAGTCCAGACCGGCATCGATACGTCGAACGTCTCACCGACCAGACCGCTGACCTTCATCTTCACCACGAACACATGCGTGTGCGGCTGCGGAACAGTGACTGCGTAACTTACTGACGGCGCGACGTCGTGGGCTTCCGCAAGCGAAGTCGCAGCGCTCAGCAGCGCAATCGAGAATGCCAGAGTGGATCGACTGATTCGAGCGGAGTTCATTCCTTGCCTCCCGCTTAGCGTTCCCCGCCTCCCATAAGTTGCCGCCGACGACCGCGCAAGTTCGTGAGTCGGCTGCTGGCCGTCGGCTCTCCAGGTAAGGTCACACCCGCAGCATGTAGGAGGCTAGGAGTGTTTTGCAAGCCAGAGCTTCCGAGATGGGGCTGAGCGGTCGGTGCCGCTCTCACCCGGCTTAGACTACTAGCCAGGGACGAGGGTTGGCAGGTTGGGATCGGGGGTGGTTCTGCCGAGGACGCGCCCGTAAGCCAAGAGGGACGCTCTCGAGCGCCCCTCTTGTACCTGCTTATCGGTTTGGTGGGCCGTGCTCAGGCGGCGGCAAAGCTGGCCAGGGCCGTACCTTTGTCGCCCTCGCGAAGCTCCTTCAGCGCCCTGTCGCGGAGCTGTCGCACGCGCTCGCGCGTGATGCCCAGCTGCTGCCCGATCTCTTCCAGCGTGTGTTCTCGGCCGTCGCCGAGTCCATAGTAGAGCCTGAGAACGAGCGCGTCGCGCTCCCGCAGCGTGCTCAGAGCCTCAGCGATCTGTTCCTGCAGCAAGCGATCCTCGACCTCCGTCACTGCGGTGGTCGTCTCCTCGCTCACGAAGCGCTCCACGAGACTGCTGTCCTCGCTATCGCCGATGGGCGCGTCGAGGCGCACCTCGCCGGCGTTGAGTGCTTCGAGCATCTCGACGGTCTGCGGGTTCATGCTGAGGTGCCGGGCGATCTCCTCGCTCGTGGGCTCGCGATCCAGCGTGACCTTCAGCGTCTGGCGTGCCTTCAGGATCTTCGACAGCTCGGCGGCACGGTTCAGCGGTACGCGAACGGACCGGCCATGGTGCGCCAGCGCGGAAAGAATGGCCTGGCGGATCCACCAAACTGCGTAGCTGATGAACTTCACGCCCTGGTCCGGATCGAACTTGATAGCAGCCGTCACCAAGCCGAGGTTCCCCTGCTGAATCAAGTCGCTGAGGGGCAGCCCCCGGCCCTGGTACTTCTTGGCCACCGAGATGACGAAGCGGAGGTTGGCCTTGCACAGGGCCTGGATAGCCCGCGTGTCACCCTTCTGGGCCTTGCGCGCGAGCCGGATTTCCTCGTCCGGAGTGATCAGCTCGTGCTGGCTAACGTCCTGCAGGTACTGATCTAGAGCGGAATCCTCCCCCGCCACCCGGCTCTTCAGGGCCTGGCTAGCCAAGCGCTTTGCCCTGGACGACTCCCGATCCATGATCATCGCTCTCTACCAGTTGTTGACCGATCCACAGTCGTTGCTGTGCCCAGCTGAAACCAAAGTCCCCCGAGAGAACTTGCGGTCCGCCCGGGATGAGACCTGGCCTACAAGCAGGGCATACCGCCACCGCCATCCAGTGGCGGCAACTAGTAACACCTCTGAGGCCAAAAAGTTTCACATCGAACCCAGGGGGTGGGCAACCATTCATTATATGTGGTAGCCTTGATTTGTCAAGCGATTGTTTTCTGGGCCGCTCTGAGTGCCCTCGCTAGCTCCAGCGGAAGATCTTTAGCGCCGCCGCGAAGCTGAGGCCGCCCCACAGGCCGATGATGGCGAGCCGTCCGAGGTTCGCCGTCAGTGGCGCCCCATCGATCATCACAGAGCGCAACGCGTCCAGCAACGGCGTTAGCGGCAGGGCCTTGATGACGGGCTGCAGTGGGTCGGGGAAGCGGGTGTAAGAGAAGAAGACTCCCGAGAAGATCCACATGGGCATCATGACCAGGTTCATGATACCGGACACGCCTTCCAGGGTTTGGGCCCGGCTGGCGGTTAGCATTCCCAGGCCCGCGAAGGCCAAGGCACCGACCACCGAAACCAAGAGCAGATCTAGGATTGAACCATGGACCCTGACGTCGAAGACCAGCCAGCCGAACCCCACCAGCGCCGCGACCTCCAGGATCATGAAGACGAAGCGGGAGAGCACGTAGGACAACAAATACTCGCTCTTGCGCATGGGTGTGGCGAGGAGCCGCTTGAGCAGCTTCTTGCGCCGAGCCTGTACGATATTGAAACCGATCCCCCACATCCCGCTGCCCATCAAGTTCAGACCCAGCAGTCCGGGGATCAGGAAGTCGATGTATCGTGAGCCGGGGTCGGTGAGGTGGCGCTCGCCGGCGGCGATCGGGTCAGCCCGGCCGGCCGTGCGCTGTACCGCGTCGTCCACAGCCCTTCGGGCCAGCTGGCTCTCATCGCGAGTCGGGTCGAACACGTATGTGAGCGAGTCGCCGGGGATGACGACAAGGGCGATCTTGCCCGTGCGCAATTCGTTATGCGCTATCTCCGGCTCGAGTACCAGCGCTCGCAGTTCTGGGAAGCTGTCCAGGGTCGCAGCCAACTCGACGGCGCCGCGTCCGTCCTGAACCGCTACGCGCAACGATTCTACCGGGCGGTTGCGAAACGCGATGCCTAGGCCTAGCGCCATGAGCACGGGGAACACGAAGACCCAGAAGATCGCCTCGGGCTCGCGAATGAACTCCAGCACTCGGGCCCGGGTCAGCTGCCAAAGAGGACGAGAGCGCCTAATCATCTCTGAGATGACGGCCCGTGAGAGATACGAAGACGTCTTCTAGGGTGGCATGATGGGTGGTGAGGTTGGACAGCACCACCTGCCGTTCCTCGAGGACGGCCAACAGAGCCGGGACCGTCCTGTGCACTTCGCTCACGGTCAGGAAGATTCCGTCACGCTCGCGCCGCACGTCCTCGACTCCTGAGACTTCACGCAGCCAGGCGTCGAACCCTGGGTGGTCGTCTTGGACAGCGATCTCCACCACGTGCTCCGCTCCCAGCGCGGCGATGAGTTCGCTAGGCGTGCCCAAGGCGATAATCCGGCCGCGGTCTACCACCGCCACTCGGTCGCATAGCCGGTGGGCCTCTTCCATGTAGTGAGTGGTGAGGAGCACCGTGCCGCCCTTGGTCTTGAATCCGTAAACAAGGTCCCAGAGCTGCCGCCGGGATTGAGGGTCGAGTCCGGTCGTAGGCTCGTCGAGAAAGAGAAGTTCGGGCTGACAGATCAGTGCGCAGGCGACCGCCAGCCGCTGCTGCTGGCCGCCGGAAAGGCGCGACACCCACGCTTTGCGCTTCTCTTCCAGCCCAACGGTCCGCATGACGGCGTCCGGGCTCGGTCCCTGGTGGTAGAAACTCCGAAAGAGCTGAAGCGTCTCCTCCACCGTGAGCTTCTCGGCAAGCTGCGTCTCCTGAAGCTGAACGCCGAGTCGTTGCCTGAGGGCGCGGTCGTCGCGCCCCCAGCGCATTCCCAGGATTTCGAGCTCACCGGCATCGGGCTGGAGCAGGCCCTCGAGGATCTCGACCGTGGTTGTCTTGCCGGCGCCGTTGGGCCCGAGCAGGCCGAAGCACTCGCCGACGTAGACCTCGAGGTCGAGCCCGTCCACGGCGACCACATCGCCGTAGCTCTTCTTGAGCCCTTGGCAGCGAACTGCGGCTTCGACAGCGTCCCGCATCAGACTGCCCGATCTCAGCTTGCGATGACTCCGGTCACCGGTCGAGGCAAGAACGCGACTATTCCACGCCGACCAGCTCTACGTCGAAGAGTAGGGTCGAGTTAGGTGGAATACCCGCTGGGTGACCTCGCTCTCCGTACGCCAACTGCGGTGGCAGGACGAGCCGCCACTTGTCTCCGACCTTCATCATCGCGAGGGCCTCATCCCAACCTGCGATCACCTGCCCGGCTCCAAGCGGGAAACTGAAAGGCTCGTTGCGATCGAATGAACTGTCGAACTTGCGGCCGTCTGTGAACCAACCCGTGTAGTGGACGCTGACCACCTGGCCCGGCTCCGCCTGCGGCCCGTCGCCAGATTGGATCACGATGTAGCGAAGGCCACTATCCGTGCTGATCGTGTCGCCCGCGACCTCTGGCGGGCCAGCTGATTCGCTCATGCTAGGTGCTCCCGTTTCAACCGCTTCCCCTTCCTGCGCCGCGCCGCCCGAACCGGAGTCGCCTACGCAACCCACGGCGAAAATCAGCGCCGGCACGAGAATGAATAGCCTCTTGCTCATTCGTCCTCCAATTGCACTGCCAGGATCGGTTAAGAACTGTCGCTGGCGAGAGCGGCCGACGTCGTGCTTGGCGACGGAAGCTGCGCCCGAATGCCAGCGTAGCTGGTGGGCGCAGACTACAGGAGAGCGGGCGCGCCCGCAACCGGCCGCTTGACACGAGCGGGCGCGCCTGCGTCGATTGGAGATGCGCGTAGAAACTTGGGACCGGTCCTGCCGCATCGGTGTAGCAGTAGGCTCTGTTCCGCGCGCAAAGCGACCATAACAAGGTTTCGAGATGCCCGCCAAGGGAGTCGGATGCATGAGTATCGTAATCTCCGTCAGCAGGATTTTCGCCGTGGCTCTGGCGCTATCGGGTGCCAGTGCCGCTCAAGAGGAGGACGGTCTGGGTTGGCCACGGGAATTCACGCACGACGGCCACTTGATCGTCATCTACCAGCCCCAGCCGGAAAAGTTCGAGGGAGATAGACTGACCGCACGCTCGGCGATTTCGGTGACCCCCGCCGGCCGAACGGAACCGGTCTTCGGCGCGGTCTGGTACGAGGCCTTCGTGGAGACCGACCGGGACAACCGTCTGGTCACGATCAACCAGGTCACCGTCCCGCGCGTGAGGTTTCCGAACGCGACGGAGGAACAGGCCGGCCAAATGATCGAGATCCTCGAGCATGAGATCGCCACGTGGGACCTGGTGATCTCGTTGGATCGCCTTCTTGCCAGCTTGGAGACGGCAGAGCGAGAACGGCTCGCTTCAGAGGACTTCGTCACCGACCCGCCGGAGATTCTCGTCAGCACCGAGCCTGCCATGCTGGTGGTCTTGGACGGCGATCCGGAGGTGCATGACATAGAAGACTCGGATCTCAAGCGAGTCGTCAACACACCGTTCGTCCTCATCCAGGATCCATCCGACGAGTCCCACTACCTGTACGCCGGCGAGGATGTTTGGTTCGCCGCTCGCGACGTGATGGGGCCGTGGCAGATCTCGGAGAGCACCCCAGAGAATGTGAAGTCGTTGATTCCGCCGGACACGGGTTCGGTCGAACCGGAAGCCGATGTCGAGCCGGGAGCTGAAGGCGAGGCTCCGGCCGACGTCGACATCGAGGACGTGAAGATCATCGTTGTCACCAAGCCCACCGAGTTGATCATCATAGACGGTCCGCCGCGCTACTCATCGATCGATGGGACGGACCTACTGTATGTGGCCAACACGGATAGCGACGTCCTCTTGGAGATAGAGAGTCAACTGTACTTCTTGGTCCTCTCCGGCCGCTGGTACGCCACCCCGGGCCTGGAGGGCCCATGGACGTACGTCCCCTCGGACTCGTTGCCTGAGGACTTTGCGCGGATCCCGCCCGAGTCGGCGCGAGGTAGCGTCTTGGTCTATGTGGCGGGTACGGATGAGGCGCTCGACGCCGTGCTCGACAACTCGATCCCCCAGACGTCGGCCGTCAAGCGAGACGCCACGCTCGACGTGAATTACGATGGAGATCCCAGGTACGAGCCGATCGAGGGCACCGATATGAAGTATGCCGTGAACACCGAGTATCAGGTGCTCGAGATCGACGGCATGTACTACGCGTGTCACGAAGCGGTCTGGTATGAGGCTGATAGCCCGATGGGTCCCTTCACAGTAGCGGTAGCCGTTCCCGACGATGTGCAGGATATCCCGCCGGACAACGCGAACTACAACGTCAAGTACGTCTACGTCTACGACAGCACTCCGGAAGTGGTCTACGTCGGATACACGCCGGGCTACACATGGAGCTACATTTACGGGCCTACGATCGTCTACGGCACCGGCTACTGGTACCGGCCTTGGGTCAGCCCGTACTACTACTATCCGCGACCGGTGACATGGGGTTTTCGCGTCTCCTACAATCCCTGGTACGGCTGGAACTTTGGCTTCGGCTTCAGCTACGGGCCGTTCCATTTCGGTTTCAGGACCGGGCCCTCGTACTGGTATCGTCCCCCTGGCTTCTGGGGCCCGGCAGGCTATCGCCACGGGTATCATCACGGCTACCACCGCGGCTACGGAGCAGGTTATCGCGCCGGGTATCGGGCGGGTCGTTACGCCAGCCAGCAACCGGCGAGCATCTACAACAGGCAAGCGAATAGAGCGCGCAACGTAGACCGCGCAACGGCACGCGCGCAGATGCCGCAGAGGAGCCGTGCAGGCACGCAGCCGGCGCGGCAGCCCGATGTGGCACGGACCCAGGGAGGTCAGCGGAGTCAGGTCTCGCGGACTCGCGAGAACAACGTCTACACCGACCGCAGCGGAAACGTTTACCAGCGCAACCAGGATGGGAACTGGCAGCAGCGCGACAGGGACGGTTGGAAGCAGGCGGATCGTTCGGCTGTAGAGGGCCGTAGCCAAACGCAACAGCGCCAACGTACGCAGCCCACGACTGGCAGTCGCGGACAATCGAACCTCAACCGCGACTATCAAGCACGTCAGCGGGGAACACAGCGAACGCAGAGCTATCAGCGTAGCCAGAGCTCCATGGGCTCGGCGGGGGCTCGGCGTGGCGGTCGACGGCGCTAGCAATCTGCCGCGGCGACGCTCTTCCATCGGCAGGGCCTCGTAGCACGTGGTCCACCAGCCGGTGAGGACCCTCTCGATGCACTCTCTGGGCAAGCCCTCGCCGGCATTTGTCGGCGGGGGCTTCTTGGTAGCAGGCAACGGGCACGAGCTCGCCGGTGGCGGCAAGCCTCGCCGCTGCAACGATCGTCGGATCGAAGGTAAGATCTTGATTCGTGGGCCTTCGTAACCGACCTTACGCAGGGCTTGGGAGAAGCTCTGCTAAACGTGCACAGGTAGGTCTGAGCACGGCGAACGTGCTGCTGAGGCCGGCGGTGTCGGCGACTTGGCAACGCGGCGTGGCAATCCGGCGCCTGATTGAGTAGTTTTTGCCCCCGAGCGTATGGGCGGAGGTCAAATGAAGTGGATTTACGCAGGTAAGAGCGACGTCGGCAAAGTCCGGCCCGGCAATGAGGATGCACTCTTCGCCGATGTGGATCGAGGGGTGTTCATCGTCGCCGATGGTATGGGCGGGCACGTAGCCGGCGAGGTCGCCAGCAAGATCGTCACCGAAACGGTCGGTGCTGGGGTCGGCCGAGCCATCGAAGAGGGCCTGAGCGGCACGGAGCTGGAGGTCCGGGTTCTCGATCTCATCGAGGAAGCGAACCGAGCCATTCTGAAGCGAGCGGACAGCGAACCCGAGAAGAGGGGGATGGGGACGACGCTGACGCTGCTCGCTCTGGTGCCGGGATCGTCTTACCTGATTGATCAGGTCGGTGATAGCCGCGGCTACCTGCTGCGCGATGGCGTGTTCAGCCAGGTCACGCGTGACCACACGGTCGTGCAGCAGCAGGTGGATCGCGGGGCGCTGACACCCGAACAAGCCCGGGACCACCCTCTCTCACATATTCTGACCCGAGCCCTGGGAACCGAGGCCGACGTGGAAGCCGACTCGTACGGCGACTCGATCCAGCCGGGCGACATCTTCCTTCTCTGTTCCGACGGGCTTAGTGGCATGCTGGGTGACGATGCGATCCAGGCCATCCTAGCAATGCCTTCGGAGGATCTTCAGGATGTTGCCGACGCCTTGGTGGACGCTGCCAACGACGTGGGGGGGCTGGACAACATCACCGCCGTCGTCGTCAAGGTAACCGAGTAAGCGGTCAGTACCTGCTGTGTAGCCTGTCGAAGGCGACTCGAGAAAACTTCAGGATGTCCCGTAGCCGGTGAGCCGGGTAACCTCCTCTTCCGGTGCGGTCACGAGATCGAGCACTCGCTCGGGATCCTCGAGTTCGACTCTGGGCCAGGTGAACACCCGGAGGACTCGGGAGGCGTGGTAGAGGTCGCGGCCAAGCCGCGGAAGGTCGATCAGCCCGGCGCGTCCCGCCGGCGTCAACCTCTGGACCTGCCCGTCGCGTCCCAGCATCAAGATGTCCAGTTCCAGCATCCTTGGCTTGGCTGGGTAGTCGACAAAAAGACAGCCGGGCTCGAGGCCGAACTCGCCTGCAAGGTGGTCTTCGAGCGCTGCCCGCAGTTCGGGGCGCTCATGGAACCAAGGTTCCACAACGCGCTGTATGTTGGTGAGGGCCTTTGTCAGGGCATCACCGGACCATTCCGCGGCTCGCTTTGGCAAACGGCGGTGCTTCAACGCTGGCAGGTACAGTTGGCGCGCACGCCGGGCGCTCTCCGCATCGGTATCCGCAGCCAGTACTTCTAGAAAGCTGAGCAACTCTTCATCGCCGATCCCCACGAGCTGCTCGTGTGACGCCCACTTGTCCTCGAGTGCGTCCCGAACGAGTCGCTGGAACGTGACGGACGCGGCGCGGACCGCGTGGTGCCAGTAGACATTCCTGAACATCTGATACTTGGCGAAGAGCAAAGACTCCAGTGCAGAGAGTCCTTGCGCGGCCACGCCGACCTCGAGCTGCCCGGTTTCCGGAGCGCGGAGCAGCCGCAGCGAGTCGAGAAGGCGATCCACATCGATATCGCCGTAGGGAACCCCGCAAAAGTGAGCGTCCCGCGTCAGGTACTCGATCTTGTCGAGGTCTAGTGATCCCGAGACCAAACCCTGCAAAGGGCTGCTGGAGCGACCGAGTATGAGTTGATGAATCTCTTCTGCCGCATCAGGCCCGATGGCCAGCAGCGCCTCAGCGACGTCCGGGTCCGCGAGGAACTCGCCGGCCAGCTGCTCATGGTCGTGGGGGACTAGAGTGACCTCGAGTTCCTCGAGAGTGTGGCTGAACGGGTAATGTCCGATGTCGTGCAATAGACCGGCCAGGCGCAGAATCGTGCGGTCGCGACCGGTCACGCCGGTCAGCTGCCCTGCTCGGTCCAGCAGCCGCAGTGCGCTCCCGGTCAGGTAGTAAACGCCCAAGGCGTGATCGAATCGTGTGTGGACGGCTCCCGGATAGACCAGGTACGCCAGGCCTAGCTGCTTCACCCGTCGCAGCCGCTGGAAGGAGCTGGTATCGATTAGCCGCAGGGCCTCCGGCTCAATCCAGACGTTGTTCCAGATCGGGTCTCGGATTACGGTCATGGCTCCGTGATTCTCCTCACCGACTCATGATAAAGCGACTCGCCTGTGCAGGCGAGTCGCCGTCTTGACCGGGGATGTGTCCTTGGGAAAGTCTATCGTCTCAGTGAAGGCGCTCGTACTTGGCCAGCAGCTCGCCGTGTGTCTCAGGAAAGTCGGGGTTGGGGACGATACACTCCATTGGACAGACCTCCTGGCACTGCGGCTCGTCGTGCGCTCCTACACACTCGGTGCACCGTTCCACGTCGATCCAGTAGACCGGTACGTCAGACGCGACCCCCTCTTTCACCGCATCGTTCGGACAGACCGGCACGCAAGCGCCGCAATCGATGCATTCGTCTGTGATCATCATTGCCATAGAACTAGACCTCCGCACCGAAAGGGTAACGAACCAAGACCTTGTTCTTGCACTGGCAGAAGCTGGCCGCTCGGCATAGTTGTGCTCTCACATGGTGAATGTCAAACCTGCCTACCAGGCTGGCCGCTCGTAGCGGATCTGACGGTATTCCGGAAACCACATGGCTTTTTCGATACGCTCCTCGAGATTCTCTTGCGCATCCTTATCCGCGTGCCCCTCCTCGATGGCGCACCTGACGACGGCGCAGGCCACTGCGCGTGAGCATTCACGGATCCGCGTCAGTTGTGGGTAAACGGCCACCTCGGCCAGGTCCGCCTCCGTAACCTGATCAGCCAAGGCCTTGGCAGCCGCCAAGAACATCCCGTCAGTTACTCGCTTTGCCCTCCCGACCCAGACGCCAAGGCCCACGCCCGGGAAGATGAACGCGTTGTTGCCCTGCCCGATGCGGTACTGTCTGCCCTTGTGTTCCACGGGATCGAAAGGGCTTCCCGTAGCGACGATCGCCCTTCCGTCGGACCACTGGATGGCCTGCTCTGCTGTGCACTCGCTCTTGCTGGTCGGATTGGAGAGCGGGAAGACCATCGGTCGGTCGTTGAGTTCGGCCATCGCGCTTACCACGGGCTGGGTGAACATCCCGGGCGTCCCCGATGTCCCGATCAGGATTGTCGGCTTCGCGCCCCAGACCGTCTCTTCGAGCGTGACCCGGGACCGGTCCTCACACTTGTATGTCTCAAGCTCCGCCACATCCCGGGCATACGTCGCCTTGAAGTCTTCCAGGCCCTGGCGGTCCTTGGTGACCAGCCCCCGGCTGTCCACCGTCCAGATCCGCTCGCGCGCCTCCTCCAACGTCAGGCCTTCTTCCAATATGGCCGAGACCAGCAGATCGGAGATCCCCTGCGCCGACGCACCCGCTCCGGCGAACAGGATCCTCTGGTCTTTCATCGTCTGGCCGGTGATGCGCAAGCCAGAGAAGACACCCGCCACCACGACGCCGCCTGTCCCTTGGATATCGTCGTTGAAGGTGCAGAGTCTGTCGCGGAATCGGTTCAGCTGGAAGATCGCGTTGCCCTTGAGGAAGTCCTCCCACTGCAGCAGGGCGTCGGGATAGACCTTCTGGACAGCGTCCACGAACCTATCGACGAAATCCTGGTACTCCTTGCCGCGGATACGCTTATGGCGGAGACCCACGTAGAGGGGATCGTTCAGCCGATCCTCGTTGTCCGTGCCGACGTCCAGCATGATCGGCAGAGTAAGGTGCGGAGGAATGCCCGCGCACAGCGTGTATAGACACAGCTTGCCGATCGGGATTCCCATTCCGCCGGCACCCTGGTCACCCAGCCCCAGGATCCGTTCACCGTCCGTCACCACGATGACAGCAGGAGGCCGCGGGTGGTTCGCCAGAATCTTCTCAATCTCGTCTCGTTGCTCGTAGCTGATGTACAGTCCGCGGGCTCGCCGCCAGATACGCGAGAAGTTCTGGCAGGCTTCTCCGACGACCGGTGTGTACACGATCGGCATCATCTCGTCGATGTGCTCGTGAACCAGCCGGAAGAACAGGGTCTCGTTTCGATCCTGAAGGCTGGCCAGGTGAATGAAGCGCTCGAGGCTGGTGCCCTTCGCCTGGTAGTTCTCGTACACTCGGTTCAATTGTTCTTCGATCGTGAAGATCGCGGGCGGGACGAGCCCTGAGATTCCAAGCGACTCCCGTTCCTCAGCGGTGAACGCCGTGCCCTTGTTGGTGAAGGGGTTGAGCAAAACGGGTCGGCCAGTATGGTGGACCGCTGAGTATTCCTTACCCGTTCGCGGATCCGTCTTCACAGACCACATCATGTCCTCCTATGCAATTGCCGCCCAGGCCAATAACCCGGCGGCTGAAAACGGCTAAAGCAATTTGGCCATCGGTCCCGGCCGACGGCTCACCCTGTCTCACAGTGTCCCAGTTGGGCGTCCTTTGGGTCAAGGAAGTAGTGTTGGCAGGCCGTAGAGCGCAAGAAGCATTCCCCGTGTGGGTTAGGGGATGTGTGGGCTATGGGGGTTGTGAACCAAGCGGTTCGGGGTTTGGGGTAGCCGCTGATGCAGCCGAATCCCCAGGCCCCGAACCATCCGGTCTCGTATCCCTAGATCAGGAGGGAGAGGAAAACTCCAGCGGCCACGGCGGACCCGATCACTCCGGCGACGTTGGGTCCCATAGCCGGCATCAGTGGGTTGACTCGGCCATCCGTCTGGTCTGAGACGAACTGCTGAACGACGCGTGCCGACATCGGAACCGCGGAAACACCAGCCGCCCCGATGCACGGGTTGATCTTGTTGCGCAGAAACAGGTTCATCACTTTGGCAAACAGGATCCCGCCCGCCGTGCTGAACGAGAAGGCGACGGCGCCCAAAACCAAGATCATGACGGTTTGAGGGGTGAGGAAGTGGGGCGCGTCCATCGTGGCGCCCACACTGACCCCGAGCAGCAGGGTCACTATGTCGATGAGCGCGCCACCGGCCGTCTTGCGAAGCCGATCGGTGACGCCGGACTCGCGTAGAAGGTTGCCGAGCATCAGCATGCCGATGAGCGGGGCGCTGGACGGGATAGCCAGCGATGCAACGAGCCCGGTGACAATTGGGAAAAGGATCACTGCCTTCTTCGACACCGGTATCGCCTGCGGCATGTCTATCGCCCGCTCTTTCTTGGTCGTGAGCAGACGCATGATCGGTGGCTGTATGATTGGCACCAGAGACATATAGCTGTAGGCCGCCACAGCGATCGGCCCTAGCAGGTGCGGCGCGAGCTGGCTGGCGAGAAAGATGGACGTCGGGCCGTCGGCGCCACCGATGATGCCGATCGAAGCGGCCTCCTGTAGCGTGAAGTCCATCAGATAGCCAGCGGTCAGTGCGGCTACGAAGATGCCGACCTGGGCGGCCGCGCCCAGTAGGAACGTAAGCGGCCGGCCCAGCAGGGGTCGAAAGTCCGTTAGGGCACCGACACCGAGGAAGATGAGTGGCGGCAGAAGCTCCGTCCTGATCCCAGCCTCGTAGATTAGCGCGATGATCCCGTCGCCATATGACCCGAGGTTGGCCTCCGGCAAGTTGGCGAGGATTGCTCCGAAGCCTATGGGAATCAGGAGCAGCGGCTCGTAGTTCTTGGCAATGGCGAGGTAGATAAGAACACCGGCGATGATGAACATCGCGATATTGCCGATGCTCAGATTGGCGATGCCCGACTGCCGGATCAGCTCCAGCGCTGTCTCCATCGGCCGCTCCTTTAGGCGATCGTCATGATCGGATTCGACGAGTCGATCTCGTCACCAATCTTCACATGAATCGCCGTTACCTGCCCGGCGACCGGTGATTTGATGTCGTGCTTTGCCTTCATCGCCTCCACGGCGGCCACCACGGCCCCCACGCCGACCTGGTCGCCTTCCTTCACCAGGATATCGACGACCTCGACAGAGCCGGCGAACGTGGAGTGTACCGTCGTTCCGCCGGCAGGAGCAGCAGGCGCTGCAGCAGGAGCAGCGGGCGCATCTTTCGCCGCCGTGGCGGGTTCGAGGGTCACTACGAACGTCCGCTTCGTTCCATTCTCTTCGACCGTGCACCGCGTCGTTGTCGGACCGGTGATCGCCGGAGCGGCAGCGGCAGCGGGCGCCGCGGGTGAGGCAGGCGCTGCCTCCTCCTTCTTCTTCTTGAGCGGAATGTCGATCTTCGAGTTCCCGGTCAGGAGCCGGATGCCTTCGTTCAACTCCATCTTCTTGCCAGGGACCATTGCCGCCATCACCAGGAAGGTGTTCTCGTCGGTAGTGGGCAGCCCCCGCTCTTCCAGCGCTTGCTTGGCCGGCTCGATGTTGTTGGGAGCCGCCTCGAGCGGATCGCCTTCGAACACCGGCATTTCCAGCTGCTCGGACGCGACTTTCACAACGGCCGGGTCCGGAGGCAGCGGCGTCCTGCCGAAGTAGCCAAGTACGGACCGACCGTAGCCGGGGTCGATCTTCTTCCACCGCCCGTACATCACGTTGTTGAAAGCCTGGAGCCAGTACTGCTGGCTGCCCGGAGTAACGCTGGTCCACGCGCCGCCAGCCTCCACTACGATCGGGAACTCCTCCAGAACCTCGCCGTACTTCTCAAGGATCCCCGCCTTCACCATCATGTGCACGTTCGGCCCGATGGCGCCGCCGGGCATGGGGAAGCCCAGGACGCGGGCGTCAGCTGTCGTCGTGGTCGGATTGAAGTCGTACTCCTCCATAAGCTCTTGCAGCATGGCCTCGAGCTCGGGCAGCTTGGAGACGTCGATGTCCAGCGAGTAACCGGTCCCCTTGAGCGCGTGCGCCAGCGAGCGCGCGTCGGGCTGTACGGTTCCGCTGGCCATCGGTCGGATCGAGAGGTCGGCGCCGTCCGCGCCCCCGTGGATCGCCGCCATGTAGCAAGCGACGGCGGTGCTGGCCGTGTCGTGCGTGTGCATCCAGAGCGGCATCTCGGGCGGCATGATCTTCTTGAGCCCCACCGCCGTCTCATAGATCGTCGTCGGGTCCGTCGTGCCGCTTGCATCCTTGAGGCAGATGCTGTCTATACGCACGTCGCTGTCCAACATCTTCTTCCCGATGTTGATGTAGAAATCGGGCGTGTGGACCGTCTTCGACTCGAAGGGCAGCCCCATCAGCGCGATGCAGACCTGGTGATGCATGCCGGCATCGGCGATCGGCTTCCCCGTCTTTACCAGGTTGGCGGTGTCGTTCATGAAGTCGAAGTTCCGATCCCAGGTGGTACCGGCCGCCTTCATGAGCTTCGCCTGCATTTGCAGGGCCTCGATTGACTGCGTGGTCAGCGTCACACCCGATACCGAACGCGTCAGGATCTGCAGGTCGACGTCGGGTCCGACCGCGGCACGCATCTTCCTCATATCTTCGAAGGGATTCTCGCCCAGATAGAAATACGGCGCCTGGTAGCGTGCGCCGCCCCCGAACTCGAAGTGCTTGATCCCTGCCTCGGCAGAGGCCTGCATCGCCGGGAGGAAGTCGGCCAGACGGACCTTGCCGCCGAACGAGCTCTGCAGCCCGTCGCGAAACGGAGTAAACATCACGCGAATCTTCTTGGGACTCTTCGCGAATATCATTTTTCCTCCTCGACTCTGGTGACCGTCATTCCTGGATATAGGCTTGCAGCGGCCGTTGTGACCGCGGCCAGCAACGCGGCGTCGCTCTTGGCGAGCTTCTCGAGCGTCTCAGGGAAGACCGCGACGAGAATTCGCATCGTGATGGCCAGAATGGTCAGCAGAACGAACACCGCGACCAGCGCTGACAAGCAGACGAACAAAAGCTGTAACGATTCCATGCTCACCTCTTCTTCTTCCTCGAAACGGATTACTCAACGATTCCGCTTATGAGCCTCCCCTTCGTGAAGGGCCGCTCGTAACCTTCGATCGCGAGCTCTAGGCCGTCGCCTATCCGAGTGACGCGACCCTGCGCGATCACATCTAGTTCCGGCCCCGGCTCCTCGGCGCAGAGCGTTACCTGGCGGCCGATGACCAACGAACGTTCACGGTACCGTTCCAGCAGCGCTTCGTACTCACCGGCGATCAACCGGCGGTAGTTCGTGTCCAGCGCGGCCGCGAGAGCTGCGAAGAAGCTCTGCTGGGTGCAAGCTTCGGGCCTGGGAGCCTCGCTTCTTAGCGTACCGGCCCGTGGCACGAACGGTGTGGGCTCGATGTCGGGTTCGGTCTCGACGTTGACACCGATCCCCAAGACAGCGCCGCTTATCGCCCCGCCCACGCTCTGTGTGTATGCCAGCACGCCGCCTACTTTGGCACCATCAATGAGTATATCGTTCACCCACTTGATGCCGGCTGATCTCTCGAGTCCGGGTATCGCGTCAATCGCGTCCACCACGGAAACCGCTGCAAGAACCGTGAAGCTGGTAGCCGGACGCTCTACAGCGCGAGTCGGTCTCAGGTAAACCGAGAGGTAGGTGTTGCCTTGCGGTGCAGACCAGGTGCGGCCTTTGAAGCCGTGGAAGCCCTCTCCTGCTCCGGCGAGGCACAGGACGCGGTCTGGCAGGCGTACCCCCGCTCGGCTGAGCTCGATCAGAAGGTCATAATGAGATCGATCGGCTACCTCCACCAGAATCAGGTGCTGCCACTGCGAGCCGACGTGTACAGTGGACTCGCGGATTTCCCTTGCGCCGTAGGCGCCTTCCATCAGGCTTCGCAGGTCGTCAGAGAGCTCCGAAGCCAGCGCCGACCAGAGATCGGCGGTTCGCCCGAGTACGATTCGGGCGTAATCGACGCTATCGGTGTAGACTAACATCGCCCTCTGGCACGAGCGAGGTTCGGTGGGGCCGGGAGAGGCCTCTATACCATGAGGATCAGGCCGGGATTTGTCAAATAGGACCGACGTGCGAAAGGACGAGCCAGAACCACGGCTAGAGCGGAGGCACTAGGCCAACCGTGATCGATGGAGTCATAGTCGCAGCTTACCTCGGTGTGATGCTGTCTGTCGGCTGGCGCTCGCGCCGACAGTCCCCCGAATCGTACTGGGTGGCTGACCGCCGTTACGCAGCGGGAACCGTCGCTGTGTCACTGGTCGCCACGATCTTCGGGGCGTCGTCGACGATTGGCATCATCGGGCTGGGTTACTCGCGTGGCCTGACCGGTGCCTGGTGGTCGCTCGTCGGGGCGGCCGCGCTTCTACCGTTCGGGCTCTTTCTCGCAGCGCGCGTCAGAGGGCTCGAGGTCTATACCCTTCCGGACATCTTGAAGAAGGCGTACGGTAACCGCGTGGCGGTACCTGCCGCCGTGGTGATCGCCGTAGCTTGGTGCGGAGTCGTTGCCGCTCAGATGACCGCGGGGGCGCTTCTGCTGAGCGGCATCCTGCAACTGGACTACACGTGGGCGCTCGCGGTCGTCGCGGTCGCCTTCGTTCTTTACACCTACTGGGGCGGCCAACTGTCGGTTATTCGTACGGACTCTTGGCAGTTCGCTCTGTTCGTCGGAGGACTGCTTGTCTGCTCAACCCTGTTGTATGTCGCATCGCAGGGCCAGGCGCCGTCACCGATGGAAGGCATTCCGGAAGGACATTTCCGGTTTCCGGTCTCCGCAGGCTTCGCGTGGTATGACCTTGTCGTCTTCTACCCGTTGATAGTCGGCCTTCCGTACCTGGCGGGCCCGGATATCTACTCACGTGTCCTGTGCGCCAAAGACACAGCGGCAGCACGCAAAGCAGCGCTGGTGGCGGCTGCGGCCGTCGTGCCGATCTCGTTCCTGCTAGCTGCCTTGGGCATGCTCATCCGCGCCAGGTTTCCGGCTATCGCCGCGGAGGCAGCACTGCCCACTGCTGTAGGCCAGCTGGTGCCGACGGGACTCGCTGGCTTGATCGTGGCGGGCTTCCTTGCTGCGATCATGTCATCGGCGGATACAACCCTGATATCGGCCTCGACGATCCTTTCGCTCAACGTGTTCAGTGCCAATGGCGACCTGTCTCGAGAGCGGCAGCTTAGACTGACGCGTCTTGCTGTCGTTGGCGTCGGCGGGGCCGCTTGGGCGATTGCCGGCCTCGAGCGGGGCATCATCTCAGCGCTCCTCCTAGGTTACACGGTCTTCGTGGGAGGCGTCGTGTTTCCGACCCTGGCCAGCTTCCTAAGAGGCCGCGCGAAGGTCACGCCTCGGGTTGCCATGACTGCGGTGATCGTGGGTGGAACGACTGCGGTGTTGGGGGCCATACAGGACGGTGCGTTGTTGACGGCCATACTGGGCGAGGGTGAAGCTCCGCTGACCCGTTTACTGGGGCCTCGCTATGCCGCCCTCCTGCCGGTGCTCTTGAGCTTGGGGATTCTCGTTCTTGGGACTGCGTTGGGTCGGGTGTTCCCCAAGCGGATTCCAAAGGTTGGGGAATAGGGAGTTAGGGAAGGCCAAGACACTTGCTGCAGCTTCTCCGCTCTTCCCTAGTACGCCGATTCCCTGAATACTTTACCTGATAGTAGGATTCTCCGGTCCAGCTACTGCGATGCCGAAGTCGTCTCCCGATGTATCCCAGTCCAGCGCAGGATGTCCTCCATCAGACACCACTTGGTGATAGAAGACTGGAGTAGGTTCAAGCCGACAAACGCTGTGAACAGGTACCAGTAGGGGCTCACCCACCAGCCCAGGGCTAGGCTGGCCAGGATGAATGCCCCGGCGATAAAGCGGATCTTGTGGTGAATTGACATTCTCGCCTCACATGTTGGTGGTTGCTAGGGTTGTCCGAGCCTACAGCAGCTGAACTCCTCGACGCTCATCAGCGCCGCACGGATTGGATGTCGCGGGTCCTCGACTCCTGCACACGTATCGACCGCCTGCATCAGTGAGGAGGCCTGGTCATCTGGCAGAATGGACATCACCATCTGTGACTTGTACGGCTGTATCTGCCCGCTCCAACCGACCGAGCTGCCGGGGCCGTGCCCCTCGATCGGGAGACGACTGAACGCCTCCACCTCGAGCTCGCTGAGGAGTCTGTTGACGCACTGCGCGTCCTCCTCCAGGAACATCAACAGAACGAGTTTCATGTTAGATCATCTCCGTTTCAGGGTTGGCGCTGGCCACTGGTTCGCCGGTTCCTCCGGTCCTATGCACGAGATAATAGATGCTGGGCACGACGATCAGCGTCAGCACCGTCGAGGCCAGCGCGCCAGTGATCAGCGCGACTGCCAGCCCTTCGAAGATTGGGTCGAAGAGTATAACGATGGCGCCGATTATCACGGTTCCCGCAGTGAGAGCGATGGGCCGCGTTCGCACCGCGCCTGCCTCTATGACCGCTTGTTCTAATGGGATACCTGCCGATCGGCGAGCTTCGAGGTAGTCGATCAGCAGGATTCCGTTGCGAACCATGATGCCCGCCAATGCGATCATCCCGATCATCGACGTCGCCGTGAAGAATGCACCAAAGATCCAATGGCCGGGAGCGATGCCCACAAGGGTAAGCGGGATTGCGGTCATCATGACCAGTGGGGCTACGAATGAGCCGAACCACGCGACGATTAGCACGTAGATCAAGAGTAGGGCCCCACCGAACGCGATGCCGAGATCGCGGAAGACCTCGTAGGTCACCTGCCACTCGCCGTCCCATTTCATCACCGGCAGCTCGACCGTGCTCGGCTGTCTCGTGTAGAGCTGGGCGAGACCTGCCCCGGATGGCAGTTCGCTGTCCGCGATCTGGTCTTTGAGGTCGAGGATCGCATAGACGGGGCTCTCCGCTTCACCCGCCACTTCAGCGGTGACGTAGACGACCCGCTGCCCGTTCTTGCGATCTATGACCTGCTGCGTCGCCTTGAATTCTGGGTGGACCAGTTCGCTCAGCGGTACTAGACCGCCGGCCATCGACGCGACGTGGATGTTTCCCAGCCGATCGATGCCTGACCGTTCGCTCTCCTTCAGGCGAAGGCGAACCGGGACGAGCGTTCGGGCTTCCGGCTGAGAGAGGTGAGTTACCACAGCACCACCCAGTGCCATCTGCAGCGAGTGGGCCACCGATGCCTTGGCCACGCCGCTAAGGGCCGCTTTCTCTTCGTCGATCACGAGCTGGATCTCCCGTTGCGGTTCGGTGAGCGACCAGTCGACATCGACCACGCTTGGGTGTTGTTCAAAGAGATCGCGGACGAGGCGGGCCGTCTCTGCCTGCGACTCGCTGTCGGGCCCGTAGACCTCGGCGACAAGCGTCGAGAGGACCGGTGGGCCAGGCGGGACTTCGACGACCTTCACGCGGGCTCCTGTGCCCGATTCGAGCGCCACCCGCTCGACGAGAGGCCGGACCTTCCGCGCGACATCGTGGCTCTGATCGCCCCGCTCGCCCTTGTCGATCAGGTTCACCTGGATGTCGGCGACGTTGGCGCCACGCCGCAGGTAGTAGTGACGGATCATCCCATTGAAGTTGAACGGTGCCGCGGTGCCGGCGTATATCTGGATATCCGCGATCTCCTGAACGTCGGCCAGTGACCGTCCGATGTCCTCCGCCAGAGCAGTCGTTACCTCGAGCGGCGTCCGTTCCGGTAGGTCCACGATGATCTGCATCTCGTTCTTGTCATCGAACGGGAGCATCTTCACCGATACCGCTCGCGTGAAGAACATCGCTGTGGCGCCCAGCAACAGAACCGTGACCGACCCGAGCATCGCCCACATCCAGGTTGGGTGCCGGAGTAGCGGGTCCATCAGCTTGCGGTAGACTCGGTAGATTCTTGTCTCTTCCAGCACGTAGGCAGGCTCCTGCTTGGCATGAGAGCTTCTCAGCAGCCTGAAGGCCAGCCAGGGTGTGCCGATGAGCGCCACGCCGAGGGAGAATAGCATTGCCACAGTGGCGCCGATGGGCATGGGGCTCATGTAAGGCCCCATCAACCCCGACACGAACAACATTGGGAGCACCGCGGCGATCACCGTCAAAGTCGCGAGGATCGTCGGGTTGCCGACCTCGTCAACGGCCGCGCGGGCCGCAGCTCGCAGCGGTCGATCCCGCATCGCGAAATGCCGCTCCATATTCTCCGCGACGATGATCGAGTCGTCGATCACGATGCCCGTCACGAAGATCAGCGCGAAGAGCGTGACGCGGTTCAGCGTATAGCCGAAGAACTGGTACACGAACAGCGTTAGCGCGAAGGTGATCGGGACGGAAATCATCACGATCACGGCACTACGCCACCCCATCGCGAACGCCACCACGAGACCGACGGCCACGATCGCCAATGCTAGGTGTTCTTTCAGCGTGGCCACCTTTTCCCTGGCCGTCTCACCGTAGTTGCGGGTGATCTGCGCGTCGATGTCCTTGGGAAGCAAGCGGCCATGGAGGGCTTCTATCTTCGTCTCTAGCGCCTGGCCGAGCATGGTCGCGTCCGCACCCGAACGCTTGGAGACTGCGAGCGTGACCATGGGCTCCATGGCCCCACCCGGGATGCCGGTGAACGTGTAGTTGGATACCTCTTCAGGCCCGTCGATGACGTCCGCCACGTCCGATACCTGGATCAAGGCACCATCCCTTACGTCGAGGACGACGGCCCCGACATCGCGGGCGGATGTCAAGAACGGTCCGGCGGTAACCCTGACCACTTCGTCGCCTCTCGTGTACTGGCCAGCCTGAACGTTGACGTTGGCCATACGCAGACGTTCGGCGATCACTGTGAGATCGACCCCGTACGCCGCCATTCGGTCGGGCGAAAGCTCCACGCGGATTTCCCGCGGGTAGCCACCGATCACCTCTACATCGCGTACTTCAGGGACTGCCTCGAGGGCTACGCGCAGTTCGTCCGCCATCGCGCGCAGGCCCGCATGATCATAGCCGCCGCCTGACAGAGTCACGCTGAAGAACGGCACGTCATCGATGGTGACCGTCTTGACCAGGGGCATGCTGAAACCGGGTGGCATACGGTCCGCATATTTCATCATGGTGGTGAAGAGCTGCACGAGGCTCTCTTCCATGTCGCGTCCCACCTCGTAGCGGACCGTAACCAGGCCGATACCAGTCTGCGCGTGGCTGTAGACGTATTCCACTCCTGCGATCCCGGAGATCACGTTCTCCATCGGGATGAGCAAACGGTTCTCGACTTCTTCGGGAGAAGCGCCCGGCAGCGGCATGTAGATGTCAGCAAGCGGGACTATTATCTGCGGCTCCTCCTCGCTGGGTAGCGTCACTACTGTGTAAAGTCCCAGCGCCAATGCGCCCGCCAACAAGAGCGGCGTAAGCTTCGAGGTTAGGAACGCATCGGCCAGCTTACCCGCGACCTCACTTCTCATCGGACACCCTCCGGTCTCGTAGCCTGCTGCGCAGGTAGCGGTGGAGTCCAATCGATGCGGCGCACCGTTCCGACCGGTTGCCCGTCTTTGAAAGCGAGGTTCGGTTGCCGTACCAGCAACGCCTGGTGTGGTGGTCCGGCGAGCAGCTCGATCGTCTCATCGATCTGCTGACCCAGGCGGACCCAGCGTAGGCGCAGGTGCTCCGCCTCTACGACGAAGACGCCCCTGAGTTGGCCGCGGTTCACCACGGCGTCTGCCGGGATCCAGCGAGTGGAGGCTGCAGGCTGGTCAAGCTCCATCCGCACGAACGTGCCGGGCGGAATGTCGGGAAGCCCCGCAGGCGTCGCCTCGAATCGGGCCTCGATTCGAAAACGTCGGCTACTACGTTCGATTGCCGGGACTATGCGGGTGATACGAGCGGGGTAGCGTCTTGCGGTCTCGAGCCGGAGCACGGTGACATCGGTGCCGACTGCAAGGCGACCGGCCAGATCTGCCGGTAGGTCGGCCTCGACCTTCAGGCCCTCCGTCCCAATCATCCTCAGGATCGGCACTCCAGGCAGAGCAAGATCACCTGGATCCGCCATGCGACCGGTGACGACCCCTGCGAAAGGCGCGCGCAGGACCACGTAGTCGCGTTGCGCTCGTGCGTCGCCCAAAGCCGCCTCGGCCATCCCCAGACGCGCTTCCGCGTCGTCGAGCTCTTGGGCCGTCGCGGCTCCGTCAACCGCGAGCGAAGCGATCCGCTCGTGCCATTGACGAGCGAGCTGTTCGCCGGCTTCAGCACTGCTGATCCTGGCGTTGACCTCCTTGGTGTCCAGTTCGGCCAATGCCTGCCCGGAGGACACGTTCGCGCCAATGTCGGCCCGCATGCGGCGAATCGTGCCGCTTATTCTGGTTGCTAATGCCGCTTCCTCCGTGGCCACCACCGTCGCCGGTATGGCCATTACGGCGTGGGACGCGACGGCAGTCGACACAGCCACATCTACCGGCTCTTCGCCGGCAGGCAACTCGCCGGATTCGCCGCGGCATCCAGCCCCCGCGGCGACCAGCAATACTGCGATAGCTCCTTTGATCCACATCATCTTCAACTCTCTTGGTTGGACTGCGATCGAACGAAATGGAGGCGTGCGACTGCCATGTGATATATCGCCAGCGAGTCGATGGCGCGTTGGCGCATGGACGTCGCGCGGGCTGCCGCTTGGAGTAGGTCGGCTGCCGTTGCCAGCCCTTCGTCAAAGCGCCGACGCATGAGACTGCGGCCTAAATCGGCGGCTTCCGCAGCTGTCCGAGACGCGTCGACTTGTTGCAGGGCGCTGGCTACGGCGCGCTCCGCCTGATCGATCTCGGCCTCGGCATCCCGCAGGGCCTGCTCGTACTCGATGCGCGCTATTCGCTGCTCGAGGTTCGCGCGCTGAACATCGGCCGACCGGCGGAATCCGGTGAAGAGCGGCCAGCGCAACATGACTCCCACTGTCCAGTTGTCCTCGTCAAACGAGAGCGGATCCTTGCTGTGCGTCGCATATCGGGCAAAAGCATCGACGGCGGGTATGAGTGACAGTTTCGCCCGTGTCGACGCGGCGCCCGCCGCGTCCGCCGCCGCCGCCATCGCTTGTAGATCCGCCCGCGCCCTAAGGTCTGAACCTTCATCACGTATCGGCTGCGGTATCGTCAGGGTGTCCGACGGAATTGGGAGTGCCTCCGACCCCCAGCCAAGATGCCGGCCGAGGTCTTGAAGAGCGTCCAGGCGGACGCGCTCGGCCTCCACTTGCTGAGCCAGGGCCGCAGCCAATTCGGCCTGAGCCTGAAGCAGGTCCGCTTCGGTCAGTAGACCCCGCTCCCGCCGCTTTTGAAATGAGTCCAGGGTGGCTTCCGCCGCGTCCACCGCTGCGTGCGAGGCTTCTAGCCGGGCTGCTGCCGTCTGAGCCCGATAGTACAGCGTGCGCGTGATGAGTACCGTCGCTTCTCGCGTTCGCACCGCGGACCAGCCGGCCGCGTCAGCCTGGTGTTGGGCGCCCGAACGTCCGGACCATAGCGTTGGGTCCAAGATGCTCCACCGCAGCCCGATTGCGGTGGACCAGTCATCGACGGCGTCGGGATGGTTCAGCGCCTCGAAGTCGAGGTCCTCGGGGCCGAAACGCCCTTGCCGGAGCTTGGTGCCGAAGACCATTACCGGATCCACCGAGCGCACCCAGCCGCCCTCTAAGGAGATCTGCGGCCATAGTGGGCTGGCAGCCTTGCGCTTCTGGCTTCCGGCAATGTCTCGACGGGCCTCTGCGACGGCCAACGAGGCGTTCCCGTCCAGCGCCACCTCGATGGCCTCCGCGAGAGAAAGCGCGCGCAGGGCAACGCCTGGTTCCTGAGCCGTGGCGTGCGACGCCCAGGAAAAGGCGAGCGTGAAAACGAGCGCGGTGACGGAGAACCGGCCATACATATTATTATTGTTATTATTGAATGTGTCGGGCATGAAAAACCTCACGTCTGGCAGTGATCGTGTATGCACTCGATCACCCGGGTTACCCTGACGTCACTTATGCTGTAGTAGACGTTTACCCCCTCACGTCTGCTGGTGAGGATCCCCTTGTCGCGCATGAGGCTCAGGTGTTGGGATG
Organism: Gemmatimonadota bacterium; assembly: GCA_039589375.1. Taxonomy (GTDB): domain Bacteria; phylum Gemmatimonadota; class Gemmatimonadetes; order Palauibacterales; family KS3-K002; genus JASFMO01. The sequence goes on from JBDHHL010000005.1 coordinate 28,705, forward strand.
CGACGGCCTGTTCGATGGCCAGTGTCTCGTAGATGGCCGTCACGTTCTGCTCGCCGTCTCGGTCGAGCAGCTCTATGATCTGCAGGCGGATCGGGTGTCCGATGCACTTGAGCATGACTGCCGCCTGTTGGATCGCATCAGCGTTGAGTTCGTCGTTTCCTTGTTGCACTGTAGGCTCTCTGGTATGGGACAGTCTCAATATATAGATATATATCTATATGTCAACTCGTCCCAGGCTCGGCCAGCCGGGCCGATTTGCGGCACACCGCTTGCCCACACTCAAGTTGCTGACGAAGATTACGCTGCTCCAGCCGAGGTAGCTCAGACGGAGGCGACTGTGGAGATAAAGCCGAACCGGCTCGTCTATCTGGGATATGGCAAGTACTGGCGCTCTGACCAGATCGTTGGGCTCGTTCCGATCGAGGATGAGCGAGGGCCCGGCCGGCGGACGCTGGTGTACGTGTCCACACTCTCGGATCCGATCGTCGCATCCCGGTCGCAGGAGACGATTCGGAGTGAGATGGCGGCGGCGAGCGACGAGGAGTTCAGGGTGGGTGAGCTGCGTACCGCCTTCACGGACCTGCTCGAGGACTTCTCCGCGCTGTCCCCCGTCTTGAGGCGCATGCTTCTGAACGAGGGCGGCATCGACGTGCGTCGGTGGGAGGACCGCCTCCGCAGCCTGGTGGCCGAGGAGGAAGGGCCATCTGCTCAGGAGGATCTGTTCTCGCCGGCGGACTAGCTGTCTGATCGTGCTCTCCTGCAGTAGAGTCTGGAAGTGTCGCTGAGGCCGAAGCGTGAGCCAACGCGACCGCCGCTCGACAGCCTGGCGGTATTTCTTGCTGTGATCGATCGAAATCTCCTCATCTCGACGCTGGCTCTCCTATTCGTGGCACCGGATCTCGCGGCGCAGGATCGGGAGCGCTGCGAGGCCGGGCGAATTGCCAGCATCACCATTGTGAGGCGTCCTGTCTTCGACGAGAGTTCGAATGGCACGCTCTCGAAGTTCTACACGGCAGCGAACTGGCTCCACACGGACACGCGCGAGCGGGTGATTCGGCGCGAGCTCCTGTTCCAAGAGGGTGACTGTGTCGACCCGTTGCGTCTAAGTGAGAGCGAGCGACTTCTGCGGAGGTTCCGCTTTCTCGAGTCGGCCAGCGTCGTGACGGCTCGGCGAGACGATGGGGATGTGGACGTAACGGTGGTGACTCAGGATGATTGGACGATACGAGTCGAGCCGCGCTTCAGCCTAGGTGGTGGCCTGAACGTTACTGGCATCGTTCTCGCGGAGCGTAACCTCGCGGGACGAGGCAGCGCCCTCGAGTTCTTGTACTTCGACCGTTCGGGGCGGGACGATGTGGGCGGCGGATTCTTCGATCCCCAGTTCTTGGGAAGCCGCTGGGACCTCGGTCTCAGCGCGGTGCGCATAGATCCCGGATGGACGGTGGACGTGACGGTCGCTTACCCGTTCCTAGGGCTTGTCGGTCGTCGGGCGGCCTTTCAAAGAACCTTCTACAGCGACAGGTGGTTTGCCTACGTTGTCCCTGACACCACGAGCAGAAATCCCGAGCTGAGCCTGCCCACGACCCAGAAGCTAATCGAGATCGGTGGGGCCAAGCGCAGGGCTGCAGGGCGACGGAACATATCTATGAAGCAGGCTACGTATGGTCTGACGCTGTCGTACGAGCACTTCAGCTACGGCACCAGCTTCTACCGCGATTCACTCGCGCAGGCAACGCTCGACCCTCTCGAGGCTGTGGCCGACAGCCTGCCGTCCGGATTCCTTCGGCCGCGGGAGACGCTGCGGTTGAACCTGGTGCTTGGGTTCGAGGGCCTCAGGTACGTTCAGCGTCGGGGGGTGAGTACCTTGCGCAGTAGGGAGGACATAGCCATCGGAGGTGCGGCCGATGTGATTCTAGGCCTTGCTGGCAAGGCGTTCGGAACGACGGATTCCCACTT
>JBDHHL010000006.1:0-27354 GCA_039589375.1 Gemmatimonadota bacterium
CATCCTTGACCGGCCCGACGTGCTGTCCGATGCGCGCATGCTCGCCGAACTGACTGGGATCCCAACCCTGGTCTGGGGCGTGCTCTGGATTACCGTAGCCCTCGTTTTCAGCGCCTGGTTCTTCAAACGGGCCTTTCAGAAGGCTGTCGAACCCACGGACCGTCCGGATGGTGTGTTTCGGGCCTAGCCGTTGATGTAGATCAAGTCGGGTCGACCTCGCGCCAAGTCAGAAGAAAGCGGTCAACGCCAGCCACACGGTCGTGGGGGCGATGCCGTATTCAGATGGCAGGCGCGCTGCCTCGTGTGGGATGAGCGTTCCAGGGGGTTGAGCTGTCTCTGACACATCGTCGCCCAGGCCCAGGTACAACCCGCACTGGACGGTGACCTCGTTGGATAGAGAGTAGACGGCGCCTGGCACTATCAAAGTGCTCATGTCGTTCACGTTCCACAGGGCCATCAGGCTAGCACTGAGCAGCGGATGCGCCTGATAGACGGCCTGGCCAGCTACCTCATCCCGGCCGAGCACCTGCATCTCGCCGCGGGCGAACGGCTCGGATAGCACCACGCCCAGCAGTTCGTCAGCGCTGGATGCTCCGAATTCGTCGTGCTGGTACTCGAGTACCACGTAGAGATCGCGCGCGAACAGATCGTAGCGTCGGTCGATACCGATGGTTCCACGCAGGGCCAGGTCCTCGTCACCTTCGCGCAGTGACAGTTCCGCCCTTATAGCGTTGCCGCCGAGCGCTCCGGTGGCGCCGAGCGCGCCCGCTGGCTCGTTGTGCAGCACGCCGACCCAGGCGGAGACTTCCCAGGTATTCCAGACGGTACGCCCGCGTGTCAACAACGTGATGGTCTCTCCCGCCGGCGTGTCCATGGGTCGGACGACGAAGTCGAGGTCGCTGAGCGGGCCCGGGTAGACCTGGATACGGAGGGCGTCCACACCCGCCCGGTACTCGCGAAACGGGTCAGCCGGGTCGAATGGCACGAATGGGTCGGCTGGGGTCAGGAACAGCGTGGTCGCCCAGGAGACCGTCTGGCGGCCAAACGTCACCTCCAGCCCGTCTGTAGCCGCGACGTTCAGGTTGAGTCGATCGAAGCGATGGCGCCAGAGCCAGTGGTCCGACTCCTCGATGGTCCATTGTAGGTCCCAGTACTCGCCGCCTCCCGGCGTGAGGCCCCCCACGATCGCGCCTACGGGCGCCGACACGGCCCGTTCGCTGTAAGAGAGCAGATGCTCGTACGCAATCTCGAGATCGACAGGGCCGAAGGTCGGCGACGTCATGAGACGCAGCCGCTGCAGGTCGCCCAGGCCTCCGACGGCCAACGGGGTCGGGTCGCTCCAGAGCGGCACATTGAGGTAGTATCCGCGTACCGACGGTAGCTGGGCGTACGAGTCAGAGGCCCCGAGAAGGGCAACGGCGAGTGCGAGAAGCGAGGCCCGCTTCACGGTCCAAAGGTCAGGTCAGCGCCGCTCGTCGGACGCTATGGCACCGTCCACGAGCCGAATCAAACGCCGCGCCCGCTCCATCACCCGCGGGTCGTGAGTCGCGAACACGAACGTCGTTCCGAGCTCACGGTTGAGTTCTTCCATCATCTCGAGCAACGCATCGCTCGCCGCGGAGTCGAGGTTGGCCGTCGGTTCGTCGGCCAGCACTAACGCGGGCTCTCCCACGACGGCGCGAATCACTGCGACCCGCTGCTGCTGACCGCCGGACAGCTTCCCTGGACGCCGGTCTTCCAGGCCCTCCAGCCCGGTTCTCTGGAACAGCTCCCGGACACGCTGCTCACGGTAGCCGCTGTCGATCCCTTGCAGTAGCAGCGGAAACTCGGCGTTCTCCGCGGCGGTCAGCACGGGGAGCAGGTTATAAGCCTGAAAGATGAAGCCAATCTGCTCGAGCCGCATGCGTGCCAGTGCACGATTCGACATCGCGGTCAGGTCCTGACCGGCGACCCACACCTGGCCACGACTCGCGCGCGTGAGTCCGCCGATGAGATTGAGCAAGGTTGTCTTGCCCGAACCCGATGGGCCTGCCATGGCGGTGAACTCACCGGGTTCGATGGTCAGCGTGACCCCCCGAACGGCTTGTACCTCTTCGGCCTCTTGCTCGAAGATCTTCCAGACTTCTTCGGTTCGGACGGCCCCTGCGTTTCGCTCTGTCATATCTATCTCTTCGTCATCGTTCAAACTTCATCGCCTCGGCGACATCGATGCGTGTCGCCCGATATGCAGGGTAGAGAGATGCGAAGGTTCCGATGGCCAGTATGAAGACCAGTGACTGGATGACTCTTCGGGCGCTGAACATCGGGATGATGATCGGATCGATTGCAACGCCGGAGAAGGTCCAGTTTTCATCCCAGGTGAACGAGAAGTCGAGACCTTCGCGGAAGAAGAACCAGGTCAGGAATACGCCTAGCGCGATCCCGAAAAGGCCGCTGATGGCGGTGAGGATCACGCCTTCTGTGATGACCAGGCTACCCGTTTGGCGCGGTGTGAAGCCAAGCGCTTGCAGCAAACCGAACTCGCGCTTCCGGTACATCACCGACATCAGCACGGTGTTCACGATCCCCAGCGCGATGATGCCGAACATGATGCCCTGCCAAACGTAGTTACCCAGATCGTCGATCTTTACGGCTGCATCCAACGTGGGCGAAGCCTCGCGCCAGGTGAGAACATCCATTTGGCCGGTCTCGATCTCGTCGAACAGCTCCCGCCGCAGCACTCGAGTCACGGGGGGAACGGCCCGGCTTCGGTCGACGAGGATGGCGATGGTCGTTACGTCCTCTCCCGAGCGGAGCCACGACCCGGCCGTCCCGAAGGGGACGTGGATCAGCGATTGGTCGATCTCCGGCACGCCGCTGCGAAAGACGCCGACGACGCGAACCAGCTGGCCGGAGATCTCGCCATCGGCATCCTGTGCCGTGAGCACGAAGCGCGAACCGAGCCGCAGGTCGAGGGTCTCCAGCATGCCGGCCCCGATATACGCGGCCAGCCGGTCGCCAGGCTCTAAGTAGCGGCCTTCGACCAGCTTGTCGTCCAGCATCGAGAACTCGGCCTCGGCGATGGGGTCGACGCCGATGATCTGTGCCGGGCGCGCGCCGGTGGTTGAGCTGGCCAGGCCGCCGATGGCCAATTGTGGGACGACTGCTACGATGTGCTCGGCGATGCCCGGCTGTTGCAGCGCGGTCTCGGCCGCGGCGCGGGCGGCGCTCGAGAGTCGATCTTCTATCTTGCGGGTCGTCCTGAAGCCCGGGCCCTGTATCGAGATGTGCCCGGATCCCATGCGCGCGCCTGACTCGATCCAATCCTCGTGCCCGCCGTCGCCGATAGATAGCGAGAATATCATTAGGCCGCCGCCCACGATCATCGCCGCGGCGGTGAGCGCACTGCGCCGCGCGTAGCGTCTCAAGTTGCGTAGGGCCAGTCGGACGATTGAAGTCTCGCGTGATAGCATGTCACAAACCCGACAGCGTATCGGCGGGTGGCACCCTGGCCGCGCGGGCCGCGGGGTAGAGCGCTGCCACAACCGCCGTGATCAAGAGCGCCACACCGGTCCACGCCCACATCTCGGGATTCAGCTCGACGCGCAGGTGGGGCCGAATCAGCGCTCCGAAGAACGTGTAGTCGCCGTACGCCCAGCTCAGGTCCGGCGGCGCGTTGTAGAACCAGGCCATCAGCGGAAAGGTAATCGCAGCGCCGAGTAGCAGGCTGATCGCTCCCAGGCTCAGCGCTTCAGCCAGCACCGAGCGGACGATGGCGAAGGGCGAGGTGCCCAGTGCCAGCATGACGGCGAATTCACGGCGGCGCTCGTAGGTCGCCATGAGCATGGTGTTGGCGACGCCGAAGATCGCGATGGCGAATATGATGAAAATGATGATTCCGTTCCAAGCCTGCGCCAACTGAGCATAGTCCATCATCTCTGGACGCAGCCGGGTCCACGGTTCGATCTCGATCTCCAACTCCGCGACCGCCAGGCGCGAGGCGATCCGATCCGCGGCTTCGGGTGCCATCCAGGGGTCGCTGACGGACGCCGCGATCTCGTGCACGCGGCTGGGATCGAGGACCATCAGCGTCTGCAGAGTCCCGATCGCCAACATGGCGTACGACGCGTCGAGCTCGGTGAGCCCGCTGTGGAAGATCCCCGATACATGGTACAGGTCGTTCCCCATGGATCCGTCGGCTGCGGGAACCACGAGGATCACCTCGTCCCCGATGCGCACCGCTAACTGGCGCGCCATCTCCGAACCGATGACGATGTCGTTCGTGCCAACGGCCGGCGGTCGCCCCTCGACTATCGCGCGCAGGATCTTGCTGACGCCCGGCTCGAGCCCCGGGTCGATTCCCATGAGCAGCCCGGCAACCGTCGCGCCGCCCGAGCTGACGAGGCCACCGGCGTAGACCCGGGGCGCCGCGGCCTCGACCACCGGGTCGGAAGCAACTTCGCGTACGAGGGCGTCGACGTCGGCGCCTTCGCGGCCACCGATGGTGTCGTAGATCTTGCGTTCGGGTCGGTAATCGACGTCGTGGACCTGCAGTTGCCCCGAGAGCGTGCTCGTGGCGCTCTCGATCATCTCGGCGGTAAGACCTTCCATCCAACCGACCAAAAGCACGACGGCCAGGTAGCCGAATGCCAATCCGGCCATGGTGATCAGCGTGCGTCGCCGGTTACGGCCGAGGTTGCGCCAGCCGATCTTCCACCAGGGACCGGCGCTCATGACTATCGACCTCCCGAGCGGAGCGCCCGCAGCGAGAAGAAGTCCCGGTTGAGATCGACGTCGAACTCCAATTCGGTGTAGCGAACGCTGGTCCTCTCGCCGGGTTTGTCCTCGGGGAGAACGTCCATTGCGGCCGGTACGAGACGCCCGCCCAACACCCGGAAGTCGCTGAAGGTCATCGTCCGCACGAGGTTGCCGTCTTCATCGTAGTAGCGTGCCCAAAGCGGCATCAAGTCGTCCTTACGGACCCGGTACCCGATGCTCCCCCATACCACCGGGGCTTCGGGTCTCGGGGTCAACTCGAACTCCCAGACCTCGGCTCCTTCACGATCGCCCTCGAAGGCGATCTCGATGTCGTAGTCCTCGATCAGGCGGCTCTCTTTCACCAGGTCGTCGTTGGTGAAGTGCGAGCCCATCCAAGCGCCCATCATCATCGACGCCGGTATCTTGATGGTGCGGTCCACGCGGGGCAGGTAGTTCCAGATGTCGTCTTCCGCCTTCAGCGTCGCCGTACCCTCCTCGCTCTTGGGAGCCATGATGCGGATCAGCGAGTAGTCCGTACCGAGCGACCACATCTCCATGGTCATGCTGCGCTCCCAGTTCTCGGTCACGACGTCCATCGTGGCCGTGCCATGACTGGACTCGCCACGCATGATACGGTCGACGCGATCGATGATGTCGGCGGCTGATTCTTGCCCGTGCGCGGTGACCGGTACGAGGGTGAGTGTGAGAGCGAGTAGAAGGTTGCGGGCGTATATCATATCAGAACCCCTTCTATCTATAGCCACTGAGCCAAATCTCTCCGTCAGCTGTCAGTCACATACTCTCGGCGCCGATATCCACTGTCAAGCAGGCTACTCGCCGAGCTCGCGCATACCAGCCAGCGGAGTACGCCGCACGACATCTCGGCTGTTTGCCAGGCCGATGATCGTGGTCAGGGCTGCGGTTCCCACCCAGAAAGCCAGCAGTGGGATGGCCGGCAGATGGAAAGTCATTTCGAACAGGAACGTGACCGCGATCCAAGCGCCGATCGTCGCCAACGCCACCCCGGCAAGCCCGGCGAAAGACCCGAGTGCGAAATACTCGGTGGCCAGGATACGGCGAATCGTCTTGGACCTGGCACCGAGCGTCTTTAGCAGGACGGACTCGCGGGTTCGCTGGTAGCGCGATGTTGCGATGGCACCGATCAGGATGACCAGTCCGCAGCCGATGCTGAAGAGCGCCATGAAACGAATGGCCACGGCGACTTTTTCGATGATAGAGTCGACGGCCTCGATGATCATGGCCAGGTCGATGACCGAAACGTTGGGGTACTCGAGCACTACATCCCGCTGTATCTCCGCACGTCGAGTAGGGTCGTCCATGCGTGATAGCACGATGGTGGTCTGAGGTGCTTCTTCCAGTACGCCGGACTCGAAGACGACGAAGAACCACGGCTCGAAGCGTGCCCAATCCACCGAGCGGATGCTGGTGATCTCGGCCTCCAACGGTACACCTTGCACCTCGAAGGTCATGTGGTCGCCGATCTCGACCCTGAGGTCCCCGGCGATCTCTTGCTCGAGGGATACGCGGGCGACCGACGATGTGTCCTCGCTGGCTCGCTCGCTGAACCACTCGCCTTCGATCAGTTGTTCGTTCCCAGTCAGTGTGTCGCGATAGGTGTGGCGGTACTCTCGCTGCAGGGCCCAGCGCTCGGGTCGCGGCCCGCTGGTGTCCGCCAGGATCTCCTCGACGCTGCGGCCTTTCAGATGTGTCAGTCGGGCAGGAACGATGGGTGTGCGCTGCAATACTGGCGCCCCTCGCTCTTCCAACAACTCAGCCACGCCATCGACCTGGTCGGGCTGAACATCGAACAACAGCATGTTCGGCCGATCCGGTCGCGTTTCCATGGTGAACTGGTCGAGAAGGTTCCGTTGCACGACGTAAAGCAGGGCGATGAGAAAAACCCCGGACCCGATGGCTAGCGTGACCGCCACGGTCTGGTTGTGCGGCCTGAAGAGGTTGGCCATACCCTGGCGTACCGCGAAGCGCGCCCGTTTGGGGAAGAACCGACGGGTGAGGCGCATCAATACAAAGGCCGTAAGGCCCAGGGCTCCCGCGGTGATGATCGCCGCGACAGCGAACGCCACTCCGACAAGCGGCTGCGGCGCCTGCCAGACTGTTAGAGCCAGAAGGCTTGCCACCAGCGCCAGGTAGGTGCCCCAACGCCAAGGGTCGCGATAACGAACGGCTTTCTCGTAGTCGCGACGCAGTGCCCGCAGCGGGGCCACGTCCTTGACGCGAAGAAGCGGTAAGAGCGCGAAGAGCAGGGCGACCCAGACGCCTACTCCGAGACCGGCGGCTACCGCCGGCCACTCGACCCGGAACGGTACATCCAGTGGTAGAAAGTCCTGGAGCACTCCGGGGATCACCGCCTGCACGATGAGGCCGAGCGCGACACCGAACACCGCGCCGGTGAGGCCCATGGCGCAGGCCTGCAAAAGATAGATCGCGAAGGTCTGCTTCTGTCGTGCTCCCAAACACCGGAGCACTGCCGCGGTATCGAGTTTTTCGTTGACGAAGACGTGCACGCCGCTCGCCACGCCGACTCCGCCTAGCAGCAGCGCGACCAGGCCGACCAGGGCGAGGAAACTGCTCATGTCATCTAGACCGGACGTCAGGTTCTCTTCGTACTGGTCTACCGTCGTGTACCAGACGCGGTTCGCCTCGAAGAGCGAATCGCGCGCCTCCATCATCTCGTCCAGCGACTCGGATTCGTCGAGCCTGAGATACATCTGTTGAAACGACATGCTGCCGAAGCCTAGCAGCCCCGTCTCGTCTACGTAGGATGACGGTATGTAAACGCGTGGCCCGAACAGCGAGCGCAGACTTATGTCGCCAGGGATCTTGGTGACGGTGCCGGCGATGACGAAACGCGCCTGCCCGATAGCCAGCGTGTCGCCGATTGCGGCATCGAGCTGGACCAGCAGGGCGGGGTCGACGAGCGCTTGGCGCGAGGACCGGAAGTCGTGCCAGAGGCCGGGCGGCTCGGTGGTCAGCTCGCCGTAGAAAGGGTAGCCGCCTGACGGTGCCTGGACCTCTACCAGGCGTGTCAGGCCCGAGCGCCTGGCCAGCGCCATCGAGGAGAAGGAGAGAACCCGCGATACGTCGGTGCTATCGGTGACGAGGGAATCGAGGAAGGCTTCGATGTCTTCAGTAATACCCCATCGGCTGCCGAGCTGTAGGTCGGCACCCATCAGATCTCGTGCCTGGCCACTGACCGCTGACGTGACGTTGGCCTTGAAAGAGTTGATGGCGACCAGCGCGGCAACGCCCAGAGTGATCGCTACGATGTAAAGAGCGAGGCGCCGACGCGTTGCCCGCGCTTCCCTCCGTGCCATCGCCAGCGTGAATCGCAGGCTCACTGGCGTGCCACCTTTTCGTCGCTGACGACTCGACCGCCGGACAGTCGAACGATCCTGTGCGCTTTCGAGGCCAGTTCGGTGTCGTGCGTCACTAGGACCAGCGTCGTCCCCTCTTCCTGGTTCAGGCTGGCCATGAGGTCGATGACGGTGCGACCGGTGTCCGCGTCCAGGTTGCCCGTGGGCTCATCGGCCATCAGGATCTTCGGCCGGTTCGCGAAAGCACGCGCCAGCCCGACCCGCTGTTGTTCGCCGCCCGACAGCTGGGCGGGGTAGTGGTGCTCGCGATCGCCCAGACCGACGCGGGCGAGCAGATCGCGGGCTCGCGCGTCGGCGTCCGCTCCGTCGGCTGCCGCTGCTCCGGTCTGCAGCTCGATGGGGACAAGAACATTCTCGAGTGCCGTCAGCGTGGGGATCAACTGGAAACTCTGGAAGACGAAGCCTAGTTTCTCAGCGCGCAGGGCGGCGCGCTCGTCTTCGGATAGATTGCCCAGGTTCTGGCCGTCCAATGTGACGGAGCCTCCGGACGGCAGATCGAGCCCGGCCAGTAAGCCTAGGAGCGTCGTCTTTCCGGAGCCCGAAGGGCCGACGATGGCGACGGCGCTCTGCGCCTCGATCTCCAGGTGGATGTCCTTGAGGACCGTGAGCGGCCGACCTCCGCTCGTATATGTCTGCTCGAGTGCATTAGCTATGATCATCATGGGGCGAAAGATACTCGTCTGCGGGTTCCTCGCACTGGCTGCCGCCTGCGGGCGTGAGGAACAGCAGCCGGCGGAGCGCGCATCGGAAACGGCGTCGCCTCCCGATACGAGCCAGCCGGTTGTTCTGTTTCTAGGTACGAGCCTCACCGCCGGGATGGGCGTCTCGTCCGAGCAAGCGTATCCCGCGCTGATCCAAGCTAGGATCGACTCGCTTGGCCTAGGCTTTCGGGTGGTGAACGCGGGGAACAGCGGGGACACGTCGGCCGGCGGTCTGAGGCGTGTCGATTGGCTGCTCAGACAGCCAGTGGCGGTGTTTGTGGTGGAGCTTGGCGCCAACGACATGCTGCGCGGCCAAGACATCGCGCCAATGCGGAGCAATCTGCAGCGGATCATCGATCGGACTCGGGTCGCACACCCGGAGGCGCGAATCGTCATCGCCGGGATGAGGGCCGCCCCCAACTTGGGCGAGCCCTACGCCGGCGAGTTCGCGGCGACGTTCGTGGAGCTGGCCGAGGAGAACGATGCCGCCCTGATCCCTTTCTTGCTGGATGGCGTAGCGGGTATCCCCGAGCTCAACCAGCCGGACGGCAACCATCCGACCGCCGAGGGACAGGTGATCGTGGCGGAGAACGTGTGGGTAGTGCTCGAGCCGTTGCTTCGCGAGTTGGATCAGGAAGCAGCCTGAGGAAGCGTACGACGCACGGTCACCGAGATGAAAGAACACGGGCCCGCAAATCTCTGCGGGCCCGTGTCTAATCTGGTCAGCCAGGGATCAGGCGCCGAGCTTGAAGCCGACGCCGACCAGGACCATCCAGCTGTTCCACTTGGTGTCCTCACCCTCTTCATCGAGGACCTTGCTCAGTCCAAGATTGTAGCGAACGTCGCCGTTGAGGACGATCGAGCCCAGTGAGACATCGAGACCGCCGCCGAAGACGGCGCTCCAGATGGCGCTCTTCGTAGATACGTCTACGTCGCTGCAGCTCGCCGAGACGCCCGAGACCTCCACGTCACACTTCGACTCGAAGGCCGCGGAAGCGCCAGCATACAGCACCGGCTGGAACATGCCGCTCAACAGGCGCGCACCCAGGTACGCCGGAATCTCGAAATAGGCCTGCTTGAAGCTGGCGACATCGGTAGTGTCCGTGAGTTCGGTCTTGTTCTCGGCGTACAGACCCTCCACTCCAATGAACAGCATCGGGTGGAACTGGATGTCGACGAAGGCACCCACGACAAAGCTGCCCTTGTCGCTGACCTCGGACACGTCGGTGGGGATGTCCGACAGCTGTGCATAGTTGTAGCCACCTTGGGCGCCAAGGGTGATTCCCTGCGCCTGTACCTCGCTGATCCCTGCTAGGCCAAGGCAGAACGCGACCGCCACACCGAACAACGCTCTCTTCATCGTTCTTCTCCTTTGGAAGTGGTCTCGACAAGAGCCATTAGGGCTCGCGCTATTTCGGGAAAATGGCTTGGGGTACCGTCAATCGGCTCGCAGGCCCAAGCCTTTGCGTGACTGGGGGACAGGCTGGCTACCTTCTAGTAATATAGACCGCAATGTGCTGACCGCAAGTAATCGCCGAATCGGGATGTGGTCGCCAAGGCGCCCTGGCGATCCAGAGCCGCATGCCTGGCGGCTTTAGAGGTGCCGTTCGCCGAGGCGACACCTCTCTCGCTGGCTTTCTATGACGACGGGCTCAGCACCCTCCGGCCTTCTTCTTCTTCTTGGCGCCGCCAGTCGGCATGGGAGGCGGTGGCGCCGCTGCCACCGACGCTTCAACTGCGGCACCCGAGAAGTAGGCCGCGATTTGGCTTTGCCGCTGCACGAAAGCGCGATGCTCTAGATCGTATCCCTCCATCTCGACGGGGGTCAGCACTTCACTTGCCCACGCCGCAAACCCGCCGCGCAGATAATGATAGCCAAGGCCACTCGGCCAGGCCTTGGGTGCGTGTGTCATCGCGCCCTGCTCATCGTACACGACGACGGTCGAGTAGGGCCCAGCGTGCGAGAGCGCCTGGATGGCGCTGCTGTCGAAAGCAGCCCGCAACGCTCCCGGTATCGTCGGGATTTCACCGCCGGTCGCGACTCTGACATCGACGATCACCAGATCGGGGTGACGCGCGATGATCGCCTCGGCCAACGTCAAAGGCTCCATCGCTCGCATCGGCGTGGGGCCAGGGTCGGGCTGGGATGTCGTAGCCGTCATCGCGACGACCGCGGCGAGGGCGAAGGCGGCGCCAAGGGCGAACTTGGTGCGCGGTCGAGGCCTCGGCGTCAGTTCGGCCGGCCGGCGACGATCCTGGAAGACGCGCTCGACCTTCTCCGCTCCGACGAACGCGGCAACCGCCAGGATGACAACCGCCAGGGCGAAGAGTGGAGCGGGCACGTTCAACAGATCCGGCAATGTGATGATTCCCAGCGAGCCGCTCACGTAGAGCGCGGACAGACCGGGGAACCAGTCTACGGTAAGCGCGAACAGGGCCACACCCACGAAGACGCCGAGTAATGTGACCACGCCGTCCCAGCGGCCGGAAGCTGCCGACACGACCGAGGTCCCCGGGCACAGGCCGCTCATGATGAAGCCGGCACCCAGTACGAAGCCACCGACGACCTGCGCCCACAGGAATGTGGGGTTGATCCAGATCATCTGCAGGTCGACCAGCCCGAAGCTGGCCAGCGAGTACAGTCCCACCATCGCGACCAGGATGCCCGTGAACATGACCTTGAATACCGTCATGTCTTGAAGGTAGAACTGCCCGGCCAGTTTTCGAGCGTTGCCGAATCCGGCGCGCTCGAGCGAAAAGCCGAAAAGGAAGCCGAGGACGATGGCGGTCAGCAGGCGATACTCTTCGCTCTGGAACGCGATGGGGAAGATAGCCTCGCTCATGTCCACTGCCTCCTCACTGCATAGGCCAGTGCGTAGCCACCGGCGAAGACCATCATCATGAAGACCCAGCTGCCGGCGGCCAGCGTCGCGCCGCCACTCAGCGCTTGGCCCGAAGTGCAACCGCGGGCCAACGATGCGGCCCAACCCATCAAGATTCCGCCGGCCAACGCGTACGACAGCCGTCCGCGGGTCGAAATACGTGGCCCTTTCTCCACGCTGACCTTGAAGCGGCCCGCGCTCAACGCGCCGATGAATCCGCCCACGAATACCGCGATCACTTCTATGACCAGCCAATTACGCAGCGGCTTGCGGTCCTGCACGTAGGCCCCCAGTGCCGTATTGTTGGCGGCCCATTCCGGCGACACTTCGGCGGCGGCCGCGGCTAGAGTACGCTTGGGCAACGAGCTGGCGCCCAGCCCCTGTCCGGCCAGCAGGAAAGTCGCCAGCAGGGTAAGCCCTAGAAGCGTGCCGGCGAGATAAGGGTTCCAGTACGGTTTTGCTTGCATCGCTTCGTCTCCTATCGCAGGGCGACTTCAGCCAAATCGGTGAACTGGCCGGCGTAAACGACGATCCAGCGCAGCGCGAATCCGCCGACGAGCACTAGGACCGCGGTCAAACGTCCGGGCACCGCGCCGTGTCGATGTTCGAGCCATTCGCCCGTCAGAGGAGCGAGGAGCCCTAGCATCACGACGAGCGTCCAGAACGCGGCGGTGTAGGGACCGCCGAAGAAGACCGACAGCGCGTCGCGGTACGCCGCACCGCCGCTTGCCAGGCCGATGAACCAGAGGGCGATGAGCGCCAGTTCGACCAGAATCAGCCCCATGTCCAGGCGGCTGAGCAACATGCGTTCGCGGTCCGCCAGTTTGTAGAGCAACAGGAAGGCGGCTCCGGTGGAAAGCCCCGAGACCAGAAAGAGTGGCCCGAGGATCGCCGAATTCCAAAGCGGCCGGGCCGCCATCGTGCCGAGCAGCACTCCGGTGTAGATGCCGAGCGCTGCGCCGGCGCCGATGTTGAGTACGGCGAGCAAGCGGACCTTCCTGGCCGCCCAGTCGGCCGCTCGTGCCAGGACGGGAAGGAAGAACGCCTGCTGACGCCAGCGGCTCTTTAGGTCGTCCGGCGTCATGACCCAGGCCAGCAGGATGGAAGCCGGATAGACCAGTAGCAGAATCCACGCGCCCCACGACATCGGAGAAGTGGGACGCAGCGCCAGATAGAAACGGTAGGCGTTGAACGGGTGCTCCAGGTCTAGCCAAAGGGAGAACATGCCGATCGAGATGAGGAGTGGCGCGGCCCAGAGCATGAGCGAGGCGGCTCGCGAGCGTCGCTCGGTCGGCTTTCTCAGCATGCTGTAGCCGGCCAGGATCATCAGTCCGGCCACCAGGCCGCCCAAGAACAGGTAAAGGGCCACCTCGCCACGCCAGACGTTGAGAACCGGGTCGATCAGATTATTCGCGCGGGTCGTTGTTGTTTCGTTCATGGTCGCTTCGTCACGTCAAGTAGAAGTGCCGCGGCTTGGTGCCGGCTTCGGGCTGGAGCACGTAGTGCCCGCGCGTGGCCAGTAGCCGAGACACCTCGCTGTCTGGATCGTTGAGGTCGCCGAAGTAGATGCTTCCTGTCGGGCAGATCTCCTGGCACGACGTGGTCGGAGTCCCGTTCTCGACTCGGTGCACGCAGAACGTGCACTTGTCGATAGCGCCGACGTCGGGGTCGATGAAGCGCGCGCCATAGGGACACGCCGCCATGCAGGCCTTACAGCCCGAGCACTTGTCTTGGTTCACCTGTACTGTCCCGCCGGGGCCGTAGTGCGAAGCGCCCGTCGGGCAGACCGAGACACACGGAGCGTCCTCGCAGTGATTGCAGCGCTCTGAACGGATCGTCATCTGCAGGTGCGGGAAGGTCCCGGTGGTCTCGGTGTAGATCCAATCGCGAGCGAAATGTTCGGCGACGTTGTTCTCGGTCTTGCAACCGATCACGCAGCCGGCGCAGCCAACGCAGGTGCGGGTGTCGACGACCATCGCGTATCGCTTCGCGCTCATGACTCAGCCTCCTCTCCCGCCGCAGCACTGACCGCGAGTTCTGCCTCGACGTCGTCCGCCCGGATGAAGGTCACGAAGTTCACATTCATCCCGGTGCCACCCATGATCGGGTCGATCTTGTACCGGGTGAGCAACTCCGAGTCGTCGATGCCCTTGCCGTGAGCGAAGCGCAGGTGCTTCGGTTTCCGCCCGTAGCCGTGAACCGTGTAGACGCAGTCGCTGCGAATCCGACTCGTCACCTTCACCGGAGCACTGAAGCTAGAGCGCACGCCGTCCTGGTTCTGGAGGTATACGCGCTCACCATCCGTCAGCCCCCATTTCCGCGCAACGTCACGGTTCACCCAAATGTCGTTCTCCGCGTGAACCTCCGACAGCAATCGGTTGTTGGTGGTGCGCCCGAACGTGTGGGTCGGCGCGCGGCCGAAAAGCAGCCGGTAGTAACCCGCCGGTGGCTCCTCGAGTTCGTCGTCGTGGTAGGTGGGCATGGCGTCAAAGCCATAGGCTGCCAGCTTCGCTGAGTAGAGCTCGATCTTGCCAGAGTCGGTGTAGAAGTCGGGCGATGCGCCTTCCTCGAAGTAGAGCGGGCCCGGCTCGCCAAGAATTACGCCGTCACGTTTCAGGACATCGCAGTCGTGGCCCGCCGCCGTCAAGCGCCACTTGGCGTACTCCATCGAGTCCTGCCATGGGAAGAAGCCGTCGAGCCCGATTCGACTCGCCAGCTCGCGGGCGATCCACCAGCCCGGCTTGCTGTCGTACATCGGGGGCACGACTTCTTGGCGTACGCCGATGAACGGCTGCCGGTAATTGCCGACCCGCAGCTCGTCACAACGCTCCAGGTAGGTTGCTTCCGGCAGCACCACGTCGGACCAGCCCACGATCTCGGCTGGCAGCACGTCGACCGTCACCAGGAACTCCAGCTCCTGGATGGCCCGGTAGGTCTGCTGTGGATCCGGCAACGTCGTCGGCAAGTTCGATCCGTACACCATCCAACCTTTGATCTGGGAGTCGCCACGCACGCCGGGGATCGTCGCCTCGCATACGCCCTGCGCCAGCACATCGTCGGCGAGCGGGTAGTCGCTGGGTGCCGGCCGATCGGCTACTTCGCCCTCCGTCTCGTCGTACTGTGGATACGGATAAGGCGGCAGATCCATCCCGGACGGGATGCAGAAGCCGCCCTTTCGCCCCCACGAACCCATGAGCGCGTTGAGGATCGCAATCGCCCGGGTCCTCTGCGTGTCGTTGCCATACCAGGTGACGTGCCGCCCCGGGTGGATCAACGTTCCAGGGCGCGCCGCGGCCATCACACGGGCCGTTTGGCGAATCGTCTCGGGCTCGATCCCGGTCCGCGGGTAGGCCCACTCCGGAGTATACGGCGTGACGTGCTGTCGGAGTTGCTCGAAGCCGTATGCGTAGCGCTCGATGTAGTCGCGATCGAAAAGGCCCTCGCCGACGATCACGTTCATCCAGGCGAGCAGCAGAGCTAAATCGGTGCCCGGCTTGATCGGCAGCCAATAGCGAGCCTTCGACGCTGCCACCGAGAAACGTGGATCGACCACGATGATGTCGGCGTTGTTGCGAACCGCTGCGGCGAAGTCCTGCACCTGCGTGTTGTGCATGTTCTCGCCGAGGTGGCTGCCGATGAGAACGATGCAGCGGCTATTCTGCATGTCGGTGTTCTCGGGTGAGCCCACACCCCAACCGAACGTGAGGTCGAAGCCCACCTCGCGCGGCCCTCGGCATTGCGCGTAGGACGGGGCAGCGATGTTCGGCGAGCCGTACGCCTTGAACAGGTGCTTCATCCAGTTGCCGCCGTAGCCGTGCGAAAAGAGAGCGAGGGCGGAAGCGCCCCACTCTGCCTTGATGCGCTCGAAGTTCTCCGCCACCACACCGAGGGCCGTGTCCCACGAGACTTCCTCGAACTCCTGCAAGCCACGCTTGTCGACCCGGACCATCGGTCGCTTCAGTCGGTCGGGATCGTACAGCATCCCGGTGCCGCCAGCGCCGCGGGGACATAGACGTCCCTGAGAGAGCGGGTCCAAGGGGTTGCCCTTGATCTTCGTAACGCGACCGTCCTTCACGTGAGCCAGGATGCCACACTTCCAGAAGCAGAGCTCGCAGAAGGATGGGATGACCTGGTCCCCGTCGCTGTCGGGATCGGGGAGCGGGTTGGCGTAAAGGTTGTACCAGTTGGTGGTAACTCCGCCCACCAACGCCGCACCGGCGGCACCGTAGGCTCCGAGCTGGATGAATTCCCTTCGTTTCATCGTGGCCCCTCGGCAAGAAGAGACTCGAATTCTGCGTTGAACTGTTCGCCGGTCTCCGGGTGCACCCAATCGCAGACCGCCGACATGAGTCGGCTGGCCACCGGAGTGCCGATCTCCAGCCGCACTTGCGTCCCGTCGCGCGTGGCCTTCACCAGCCCGGCGGCGCGAAGCGAGTTGAGGTGACGGGCGACAGTGGATTGGGGCCAACCCAGTCTATCGACGAGATCCTTCTGGGTCGTGGGGCGCCCGTCGAACAGTTGGCAAACGATCCGCAGCCTGTCCGGGTGGGAGAGCACCTTGAAGATGGTGGCGGCGCGCCGGAGGTCCTGTCGGTTTGGCTCGGTCGGAGTCATGGTTTCCCTTCTCCTGTCTATCCACATATCCGGATATCTGGATAGCAATCTCCGTTCCATACCGCCCTCGGCCGCTCCCAAGTCAGGTGTCAACGGCCATAACTCGTTGACAGTGATCCCCTTAGAGCGTCGATTCGCTGCTAGCTGAGTAGCGGAGCGGAATGGAGTCGGGGTGCGCCGTGGGGCAACTTGCCTCGTGATCCCGGGTGGCGGTGGGACGGCCATGTCATGGGGCTGGCTGAATGAGGCTTGCATCGTACCGCTTCGGGCGGCAGCGTGAAGGCTCGCTGAATCGGATGGAACCGGTAGGAGGAGGTCGGATGACGAGCCTGCAAGGCAAGGTGGCCATCGTGACAGGCGGTAGCAAAGGTATTGGGAAGGCGATCGCCACGTCGTTGGTGGAGTGCGGGTGCGATGTCGCGCTCTGCGCGCGGAACGGTAGCGAGGCCGAGGCGGTCGCGGCTGAGCTGGACGCGCTGGAGAGAGGCCGTGCCATTGGGCTAGGGGTGAATGTTCGCGAGCTGGATGACGTCGATCGACTAGTCGAGACGGCGGTGGGAGAGCTGGGTGGGTTGGACATCCTGATTGCCAACGCCGGCGTAGGGGGAGGCTTCGGCTCCATCGACGAGATCGCTCCCGAGACGTGGCACTCGGTCATCGGCACGAACCTGACCGGCGTCTACAACTGCTGCCACAAGGCCGTGCCCGAGCTGAAGAAGAGAGGTGGCGGCTGGATCATCACGATAGGCAGCCTCGCCGGCCGATATGCCTTCGCCGGCGGGACCGCTTACAACGCCTCGAAGTTCGGGCTGCTTGGCTTCAGCGAGGCGCTGATGCTCGATGTGAGGGACCACGGGATCCGCGTGAGCTGCATAATGCCGGGTAGCGTGGACACTTACTTCAACGAGAGGGAGCCCGCTGGGGAATCGTGGAAGCTCGCTCCCGTTGACGTGGCGCGAGTAGTGCTGCAGCTCGTCGAGCACGAAGATCGTTCGCTGCCGAGCCGTGTGGAGCTACGGCCCTCGCAGCCGAAGAAGGGCTAGGATCACGATAGGAAACGGCCGATTCTCACCTTACATTAGATGCGGACTGGAACGATTGCGCTCGAGTGAAGCAGTAGAGGAGGCGCGAAATGAGGACTCGGCCAGTCATCGAAGGCACGCTCCTGTTGACTCTCGTTGCCTGCAGCCCCTCGGGATACGCGACCGGTAGACCCCAACCCTGTCCTTACTCCAACCCGGAGCAGTGTAAGCCTCAGCCCGGAGAGGAGGGAACGCCGCCGGCGCCGGGGGTTTCTCCTGGCACAAAGGTCAGCGACGACCCGACATTTGCGGAGATGAGCCATTGGCTCGGCATGTTCCGAGAGAGGCAGGGTCTCTACTATGCGGAGCACCTCCGTTACGCGAAGGATGTCACTGTCGGCGGCTCGCTCGCACCGCTTCCGTCCCCCTACAAGACGGACTACCAGATCCATCAGACCGAAAGGAACTACTCGATCACGGTGCGCCACGAACCGACCCTGCAAAGGTGCTACCTGCAGGACGGGGAGACGATTCCAGGCACTCCCGTCCAAGACGCCGGTCAGATCATCTGCGGCCGCTATTGACGTTTCGACGGTCGAGACCGGCCCCCCACCTGTCCGCGTTCATGCTCTCGAGCGCGTTAAGTAGATGAGAGCAACGTTCTTCATCGGCACGCAGGGCTGGTCTTATCCCGATTGGGTGGGTCCCTTCTATCCCGATGGCACGCCGAGTTCCCGCTATCTTCCGGTGTACGCGAAAGCGTTCTCTAGTGTGGAGGTGGACAGCTCGTTCTACGCCATCCCGCCCGCGTCACACTTCATCGGCTGGCAGGAACGCACGCCGGAGTCATTTCGCTTCACGCTCAAGCTTCCCGGCGAGCTGACCCACGAGCGGCGGCTTCGCGGAGGCGGCGAGGTGCTCGACACTTTCTGCAAGCGCGCGGAGCTGCTCGAAGACAAGCTCGGTGTCATCTTGGTACAGTTGCCGCCCGATTTCACGCCGGCAGAGCGATCTGCCCTGGAAGCATTCGTCAAGCGTCTGCCAAGCGACTTCCGCTTCGCGGTCGAGTTCCGCCACCCAGATTGGCTGGCGGAGAGCACTTACGAGGCACTACAAGAGGCCGGTGTCGCGCATGCGCTCTCCGAGGGACCGTGGATCCCGCGCGAGCGCGTCATGGCGGCCGCTCTGCAGCCGACGGCACAGCTCTCCTACTTCCGCTGGCTGGGCAGCCGGCCACACGTCTCCTCCTACACTCATGTCCAGATCGACAGGTCCGCCGACCTGGACGCCTGGTCCGTTCTGTTGAAGGAGCTGGAGGGGCGGGTGAAGGAGATTTACGGTTACTTCAACAACCACTACGAGGGGCACTCGCCGGCAAGTGCGCGCGGACTGCTGAGGAGATTGGGCGAACCCGTTACCGGCCCGGACGACCTCGATCCGCAGCTGTCCCTGCTCTGATCGCAGTAATTGATGAAGTGTGGGCGCCTTGCCTACGGCCCGTCTGGGTCGTCCGAGGAGTGGAAGTGCACCAGCTTCCACTCGTGGCCCTTCTTCTCGTAGATCTCGGTCCAACGGCCGGATCTTCGGTGTACGCCTTCACGACGCCGCACCTCGACTTCGTAACGCGATGCAATCCAGCCGATACCGCTGTCTTCCCGTTCCTCTACTTGGATGACTCGATCGAAAGTCTCCAGACGGAACCCGGAATAAGATTGGAGTACGGGCAGTAGATAGTCCATGAACTCACCTAGCCCGTGAAACTGGGGTGGTGGGATGGTGTCGTAGATCAGGCAGTCGCTATCGTACAATGCGCCTAGCGCACCAAGATCGTGTTCGTTCCATGCCTTTAGATGTGCTTCGTGAAGCTGGAGCAGCTGTGCGTTTGCTGGATCGGGTGTGTTCATCGCCTTCGGCGTCTGCGTTACGAGTTCCAATCATCTGCTTTGCGGGCTTACATCGGCCTTGCGCCTATCCGCTGGCACGTGCCGGCAGAGCCCTACCACACATACCTTAGAACAGATACGGTGCCTACCGTTGCGCTGGCAAGGGACCCTGCCAACGAGTAGGTTCCGCCGTTGACGTTCAGCGGCAGAACGAAACCGTCTAAGCGGAAGAGGAGGCTTAGGTGCTAGAGGTTGGTGACACGGCTCCGGACTTCGAACTAGGCTCGGATACGGGTGATCCGGTCCGACTGTCGCACCTCCGTGGCAAGAAGGTCATTCTCTACTTCTATCCCAAGGACGACACGCCGGGCTGCACAACGGAGGCGTGCGAGTTCCGGGACCGGCTACCGAACATCGAGCGCGCGGGCGCTGTCGTACTGGGTGTCAGTCCCGACACCGTCAAGTCACACCAGAAGTTCAAAGCCAAGTACGAGCTACCGTTCCCACTGCTCGCCGACCCTGATCATGAAGTAGCTGGCGCGTACGGCGCCTGGGGCGAGAAGAAGATGTACGGCCGGACGTACGAGGGTATTCTCCGGTCGACCTTTCTAATCGACGAGGCTGGGAAGATCGAGCAAATATTCCAGAAGGTGCGGCCTAAAGGCCACGGCGATAAGGTGTTACAGGCTTTAGAAGAGTAAACGAAGCGCTCCGCTCGATGCCTCGGGCGACTCGATTCCACGTGTGGGGGTCCGTAGCTGGGGCGTCCTGCGCCGGCATCAGATGCCGCTTTCCTCCACAACCCGTCGAATGGCCTCGGCATCTCGGGGCGAGTAGCCGTAAAGCGTGATCTGTTCGATACCCGATTCCGTCCCCGCGAGATAGGCCCGGATCGTCCCTAGCATGATCCGAGTCGCCTCTTCCAGCGGAAAGCCAGCCACGCCGGAGGCAAGTATGGGGAAGGCGATCGTAGCGATCCCGGCCTCGTCGGCCAGACGTAAGGACTGACCGGTCGACCCTTCGATCGATCGCTTGCTCGCCGGCTCGTCGCCCATGGCTGCCGCGTGGATCACGTAGTCTGCTGGCATCTCGCCGGCACCGGTTATCGCCGCCTCGCCCACGCGGATGGGCCCATGCTCGTTGCACTCCTCCTGGATGCTCGCGCCTCCCTTGCGCGCTATCGCGCCGGCCACACCAGCCCCAAGAATCAGGCGGTTGTTGGCAGCGTTCACGATGGCGTCGCCTTGGAAGTCGGTGATGTCACCCTGAACGACCTTGATACTCGTTGCGCTGGTCATGGGGCAGCTCCTAACCCGTTTTGTCACACGAGGCCGGCTGCGCAGCCGGAGAACCGTGCTATATTACAAGAAATCACGACAGCGTGGCCAGACGTGATGTCGGCTGCGCGCCTAGAGAGCCTGGAGGTGCGGATGTTGACGTTTACCGATAAAGCACGAGAGAAGGTGCGGGCATTCATTGAGGAGGAAAGTGACCCCGTTGCTCTCCGTGTCGCAGTACAGCCCGGGAGCCCGCTCGCCCCTCAGTACGAGCTGTTCCTCGTCGACGCGTCGGACAAGCAGGATGGGGATGCCGTGCTCGACGGAGGCGGCTTCAATGTTTTCGTGGATGAGCGGAGCGCCGACAAGCTGGAGGGGGCCACGGTCGATTGGGTCGAGGGCGTTCATGGCGGCGGGTTCCAGGTCGAGAACCCGAACAAGCCCGCCGGCGCCGACCAGCCGGCAGGTGAACTGGCCGGGCGGGTCGCTCAGGTCATCGACACTCGCATCAACCCTGCGGTGGCCATGCACGGCGGCAGCGTGAAGCTCGTCGATGTGCGAGACACAACCGTGTTCGTCCAGCTCGCCGGCGGTTGCCAGGGATGTGGGATGGCTGCCGTGACTTTGAAGAATGGAATCGAGCGCATGCTCCGGGAGGCGTTTCCGGAGATCACCGAGGTCATCGACGTAACGGACCACTCGGGCGGCGCTAACCCCTACTACGAGCCTCCGAGGTAACCGTCCCTCGACCGGCTTCGGTCAGCTACCTGCGGCTCGATGGCGTGCTATCGAGCCGCTCTTCTTTTGTGTTTGCCACAGGGAAGCGGTTTCCCGACCCGGCTGAGGCCGGACTTTCGCAACACGCTCTCGAGGCCCAATTTCACCAGAGCTCCCAACCGAACGCCCAACCCGTGATCGACTGGAACCATGGAAATCTCAGGACGAACAGGCGTAAGTCGCCGGAGTTTCGTCGCCACCGTGGCCACCGCGGTGCCGGCGGCCTTCATGTCGGGCCCGACGGGGCTCGTCTCGTGTGCACCGGCGGATAGTGGCAGAGAACAGCTCTTCCGCATCTCCCTGGCGCAGTGGTCTCTCCATCGTACTCTCAACGCCGGCGAGCTCGATAACCTCGAATTCGCCCGTACGGCACGGCAGGACTACGGGATCGAGGCGATCGAGTACGTCAACTCGTTCTTCAAGGACAAAGCCGAAGACGAGAGCTACCTTCGCGAGCTGAAGTTGCGCGCCGACGACCAGGATGTCCGCAGCCTCCTCATCATGGTGGATGGGGAAGGCGCTCTCGGTGCACTCGATGCGGAGGAGCGCGCCGGGGCCATCGAGAACCACTACAGATGGGTCGAGGCAGCCAGGTTCTTGGGCTGTCACTCCATCAGGGTCAACGCCCGATCCGAGGGCAGTCCGGACGAGCAGCGCGAGCTTGCGGCAGACGGCTTGAGCCGGCTGACGGAGTACGCCGCCGAGCGAGAGATAAACGTGCTGGTTGAGAATCATGGTGGCCTGTCCTCCGACGGCACGTGGCTGGCCAGCGTGATGAACGAGGTCGGTCACCCGCGCTGCGGTACGCTGCCCGACTTCGGCAACTTCCGCATCGGCGAGGACGAGTGGTACGACCGCTATAAGGGGGTTCGCGAGCTGATGCCTTTCGCCAAAGCTGTCAGCGCCAAGTCGCACGACTTCGACGAGCACGGCAACGAGAGCGGCACCGACTTCTTCCGGATGATGCGAGTCGTGCTCGACGCCGGGTACCGCGGATACGTCGGGATCGAGTACGAGGGTAGCGCGCTCAGCGAGCCCGACGGCATCCGCGCTACCAAGGCGCTACTGCTCAAGGTCCGCGACGAACTGGCGGCGGAGTATCAGGCGTAGCCGCCGATCGACGGACAAACGGCTGGCTTTGCCTTGTCGCGGACTGATATATTGGCTGCCTCCTCGCAAAGACCCGTGAAACGGAGGCGCATGCAAGAGGCTGCCCGCATCGCCCGCAAGCTGTCTGTCCTGGCCGACATGGGCCTCGAAAAAGTGGAGGCCACGCCGGTGGCGACCGAGGCCTGTCGCGTCGACCGCAGGACCCTCAAGGTCAACAGCGCTCGGCCCGCTATGGGCACTCTCGTCTCGGTCACCGCCCTTCATCGTTCGCAAGACAGGATCGAGGAGGCGATCGGACGGGCGTTCGACGAGATGGATCGCCTGATCGGCATTCTCAGTCGCTTCGAGTCTTCATCCGCCGTATCGCTGCTCAATCGGGATGGCCGCCTCGCGGACGTGCCGCCTGAGGTCAGCCGTGTCTTCTCGCGAGCGCTGAGCTACCACGGGGCGAGTCGCGGCGCGTTCGATATCACCGTTCAGCCACTCGTCGATCTCTTTCGGGCCAGCCTCCAAGCCGAGTCACCGGCCGAACCAGGAGTCGATCAGGTGCGCGATGCGCTGACGCGCGTCGGCTCCCAGAATATCGCCATGTCCCGAAGGTCGATCAGATTCGAGCGCGACGGCATGGGCGTCACGCTGGACGGCATCGCGAAGGGCTACATCGTCGATGCGGTCGCCGCCGTTCTCGAGCGCGACGGAGTGAAGAACTATCTGATAAATGCCGGCGGTGACATACGAGCCTCAGGCACCAAAGAAGACAAGGAACCGTGGACGGTGGCCGTGCAGGATCCGGCCAAGCGGGGCGACTTTCCGGACCTCGTCCACTTGAAGAATGGTGCGGTGGCCACCTCCGGAAGCTACGAGATCTATTTCGATCGCGAACGGGCGTTTCACCACATCGTCGATTCCGGTACCGGTCGCTCGCCGAGCCGGAACGCGAGCGTCACCGTCGTGGCCCCGTCGGCTATGGCGGCCGACGCCCTGGCGACCGCCGCTTTCGTCATGGATCCAGGGGGGGGAGTCGCCTTCATCGACTCCCTTTCACGCTGTGAATGCCTGATCGTCGATACGCACGGATGTCAATTGAAGTCGAAGCGCTGGAGAAGCGCGGCTCACCCGACATAGAAAGGGCAGGAGCACGATGGGGAACGTTGCTGCAACCGCAGCGCTGGGCACGACCGGATACACCCGGTTTCAGGTCACTGCTCTGGTGACGCTTCGCATGCTGATTGGCTGGCACTTCTTCTATGAAGGCCTGGCCAAACTTGCGAACCCGTACTGGACAGCGGCTGGCTACCTTTCCGAATCGAAGTTCATACTCTCGAAGTTCTTTGTATCCCTCGCGGCGAACCCTTCTTCGCTTATGTTCGTCGACTTCGTGAACAAGTGGGGGCTGGTGCTGATCGGTCTCGGTCTGCTGCTCGGGTGCTTCACTCGGGTCGCCACCATAGCCGGGATCGTGTTGCTCGCCCTCTACTACCTCGCGGCACCTCCCTTCGTCGGATTACTGTACTCGATGCCGTCCGAGGGAAGCTACCTGATCGTCAACAAAGTCTTGATCGAACTGGCCGCCCTGGTCGTCTTGCTGATTTTCCCGACCGGCAGAATCATCGGGCTGGACAGACTGATCTTCTGGAAAAAAGAGAACGCCTGAGATGGGCACGCTTGTGGAGGCACAATGATGAGCGACGAGCGCGAGAACAATGTTGCCGGTAACGAGCCCGAGAACGCGGGTGCCGCCGATGCTGGGCCGACAACGCCCGAGGTTGCTGCTAGTGAAAGCGCAGGGATCGGCCGTAGGGATGTCATTAAGGCTCTGGCGTCCATCCCGATCTTCGGGGTCTTCTTCTACAGCTTCTTCAAGAAGAAGTCCGGGGACGAGTTCAAGAAGCAGGAGATCCTCTCAGAGCTCGGGATAAGCGAAGGAGCGCCCGCGGTTATTCCCGAAGCGATCTCGCAGCCGCCCGGAGACCGGGTCCGAATCGGGATCATCGGCTTCGGCGGCGAAGGCGAAGCCCTTGTGCGTAACACCGGCTTCGCCCATCCCGATTGGGTCGCGGCGAGGCAAGAGGAGTTGAGGGAGAACCCGCGCAACACGTGGTTGCAAAGCTACCTTGACCAGGACGATTTGAACGTCGCGCTCACGGCTGTCTGCGATGTCTTCGACGTTCGAGCGGAGCGGGGGCTTGCCGCGTCGAAGGTCGATGCCCGTCCGAGTGGCGGTCGCGTGATGCCGGAAGCGACACGATTCCTTCGCTACACAGACCTGCTCGAGAGCCCCGACGTCGACGCCGTTATCATCGCCACGCCCGACCATTGGCATGCGCAGATGGTTATAGACGCAGCCGCTGCGGGCAAGCATGTCTATTGCGAGAAGGCAATGACCCGGACCGAAGAAGAGACGCATGCGGTCTACGAGGCGGTGAACAATTCCGACATCGTTTTCCAGTTGGGTCATCAGAACCGTCAGGTCGAAAGCCACATGAAGGCCCGGGAGATCATCGAGAAGGATATTCTGGGCCCCATCTGCCTGGTCGAAACGACTACGAATCGGAACAGCCCAAACGGCGCATGGCAGTACGACATCCACGAGGAGGGGAGCCCGGAGACCATCGACTGGGCGCAGTTCGAGGAGCCCGCTCCCAACAAGGTTCCGTTCAGCCTCGAGCGCTTCTTCCGCTGGCGCTGCTGGTTCGACTATGGGACCGGCCTGTCGGGCGATCTTCTGTCGCACGAATACGATGCCGTCAACCAGATCCTCGATGTCGGCATACCGAAGTCCGCCGTCGCCTCCGGCGGCATCTACTTCTTCAAAGATGGCCGCGACGTGCCGGACGTCTTCCAGGCCGTTTTCGAGTACCCGGACCGCGATATGACTCTTGTCTATAGCGCGACGCTGGCCAACGGCAGGTGGCGGGGGAGGGTGTTCATGGGACACGACGCCACGATGGAGGTGAGCAGCGGGTTGACGGTCAGAGCCGAGGGCGAATCGACGCGCTACGAGCAGAAGATAAAGGACAGGATCATCGATACTTCGCTGCCCATGTTCACCTATCGGCCGGGATTCAAAGGCATCGATGCGGTGACGTCGGCGACCGAGGAGTACTTCGCCAGCCGAGGTCTCCTGTACACCTACCGCGGTGGCAAGCGTGTCAGCGCCTATCACCTGCATATCAAGGAGTGGCTGGACGTCATCAGGAACGGCGGGATGACGAGTTGCAATATGGAACGCGGTTTCGAGGAGGCGATTACCTGCCATATGGCGACCCGCGCGTATCAGCTCGGTCGCAAGGTAGAATGGGATGCGGTGAACAGACGGATAGTCTGACGCATCGGCCGGGATCCCTGGGTCCGCTCAGGGACGTAGCAGAAAATCAGCTGCTGGCGAAAGGAGAGCCAGGTGAGCACTAAGATCCGTCTCGGGATCATGATGTTCCTGCAGTACGCGATTTGGGGTGCTTGGGCCCCGGTACTCTCGGCGTATCTCGGGGAGAGAGGACTAGGCTTCAGCGGTTTCGAAGTCGGTGTGATCTACGCTCTCCTCCCTCTAGCCACGATCATCGCCCCCTTTGTGGGTGGTCAGGTCGCGGATCGTTACTTCTCCTCCGAGAAGGTGATCGCCTTCCTCTCGTTCACCGGAGGTGTGCTGCTGCTCGTGGTGTCGCGCACGACGGACTTCAGCGTCATGGCGGCACTAATGCTCGTCTACTGCTTGATCTACGCGCCGACGCTCGCCATCACGAACTCCATCGCGATGATCAACCTAAAGGATTCCGAGAAGGAGTTTGGCGCGATCCGCGTCGGTGGGACCCTCGGCTGGATCGCTGCCGGCTGGCTGCTCACCGGCTGGCGCTGGATGGCGGGCGGAGCCGAGGCACCAGTACACGGAGACATGCTCTTCCTCGCCGGCATCTTCTCGATCGTCATGGGCTTCCAGTCGCTCACTCTGCCGCACACTCCTCCCCAGAAGGAGGGCGTCAAGCCCTGGGCGTTCCTTGAGTCCATGAAGATGTTGAAGGTGAAGGACTTCGCGATCTTCGTAGGCATCACGTTCGTCGTCGCCACAGAGCTGGAGTTCTACTACATCTTGACGGCTCCGTTCCTCGAGTCGGACGCGATAGGCGTAGTGTCGGCGAACACGCCGCTCGTCATGACCATCGCGCAAGTGGCGGAGATCTTCGTCATGGCCTTTCTGCTCTCGTACTTCCTCAAGAAGTACGGGATGCGTAAGACCCTTGCCATCGGTGTGATCGCGTGGCCCATTCGGTATATCATCTTCGCCATCGGTGCGCCGCCCTGGCTGGTAATCGCTTCGTTGGCGCTGCACGGCTTCTGCTATGTGTTCTTCTTCGTCGCGGCGTTCATCTACGTCGATAGCGTGGCGCCGGCAGACATTCGCGCCTCCGCTCAGAGCCTCATCGCGATCGTGGCGCTGGGGTTCGGGCGGTTCCTGGGGAGCTTGTTCGCGGGCTGGGTGAAGGACGCATTCACTACGGAGGTCGGAACGAACTGGACGAACGTCTTCCTGGTTCCGTGCGTGTTGACCATCCTCTGTGCTGTGGCCTTTCTGCTCTTCTTCCGGGAGGAGGGCGCCGCGGCCCCGTCCGAGGCGGCGGCGCAGGCGTAGTCGCAGGTACTCACTGAGGGAATGGAAAGGCGAGACTGAGAATGGCTGGTAAGAGACTGGGCGTAGGACTGATCGGTGGCGGGTTCGTCGGGAAGTTCCACATCCGCTCGTGGGTCGGCGTGCGCGACTCGGATATTCTGGGAGTGATGGGCCGCCCTGATGGGACGGTCGAGGAGGCGGTGGGACTGGCCAAGAAGCTCGGCGTTGGCGACGCGAAGGCGTTCAAGTCGGTGACCGAGATGGTCGCCGACCCCGACATAGACGCCGTCTGGATCTGCGCGCCGAACTTCACCCGCATCGAGATCATG
>JBDHHL010000007.1:0-27207 GCA_039589375.1 Gemmatimonadota bacterium
AGGGCGTGTAAAGATACACCTGATACGACTCGGTGAAGAACAGCGCCGGTGGATCGGCGACGTTCGACGCGATCGCCCGAACCGCAGCGAGGTGTTGCCAGTAGTCCAGTCCTCCGCCGTCCACGCTCAGTGTGGCCGTGCCGAGAACCACGAAGCCCAGCCAACCGATGAACCCGAGCGCTCGCAGGACATTATTCCTCAACAACCGGTCGAGGAAATGGCTCACTGCGGCCAGGACGGCGACTGCCGACGTCAGTATCGGGCGCTTCAGGTCCTCTTCAGAGATGTGTGTCTGTCCTCCTTCGGGTAGGGCTCGCCACGTGGCGCCTAAAGATCCGTAAACGTTGCCCATCGCACAACCCGTAAGCGGGTCCCGTCTCCGACGGCGCGCTCTTTGCCACTCAGCACACGGGACGTCATATTAGCCAACCGAGAGCAGGCGTAGGGCCCGCTCACATCCCTGCGAGGGGGTGACGTTTCCCGCTTCAAGCAGTTGGTGCTCGAGATCCACCGCCGTTCCCTGTGGCAGGTCATCGCCGTGTACGTGGGCGCCTCTTGGGCGGTGCTCGAGGCTCGCCGAAAGCGACGGAGCGGATGAAGCGCGCCGGCGGCGCGGGCCTAGCTGTCCGAGATCGAGCGCGACTAGACCGCCGCTCCACCTCGCGGAGGACGTTCTATGCTGAAGAGTTATCTGCGACCAGGCCGATTCGTGCTGCTCGCGCTGACCGCCGCCGTCTGCGCCGCGACGCTGGCCGCGGTACGCAGCGACGACCGCGAGCTGCATGACCGCACCTCGCCGGTTCGGTTCGAGATCGTCTATCCCGCCGACGTCGACGCAGGCCCCATAGACGGCCGCGTGCTGCTGGTGATCGCCAGGTCAGACCGGCGTGAGCCGCTCTTCCAGGTCGGTTGGGGGCCCAACACCCAGCCGGTCTTCGGCGTCGACGTCGAGGGATTGCGACCCGGCGAGCCCGCGGTCATCGACGCCGGCACACGCGGCTACCCCGTGGAGAGCATCGCCGAGATTCCCGCAGGCGACTATTACGTGCAGGCGGTCCTGAACGTGTACACCACGTTCGAACGCGCCGACGGCCACACCATCAAGGCCCACATGGACCAGTGGGAAGGCCAGCAGTGGAACCGGTCGCCCGGCAACCTGCTGAGCGATGTGGAGCGCATGCACATCGAGCCGCTGTCTGGAGAGACGCTGCGCATAACGCTGTCGAGCAAGATACCTCCCATCGACCCGCCCGAAGACACGAAGTATGTGAAGCACATCAAGTTCCGCAGCGAGATCTTGAGCGAGTGGTGGGGGCACGAAATCGACCTGGGCGCCGTCGTTGTGTTGCCGGAAGGGTTCGATGAACACCTCGACGCCCGCTACCCCGTCGCGTACATGCACGGCCACTTCCCGCGCACGTTCCGCGGATTCCGCCAGACGCCGCCCGATCCGCAGGCCACAGGCAGAGCCCGGGAATGGGCCGAGGCGCAGTACCGGTTCTTCCAGGATTGGCAATCCGGCGCACTGGGCCGGTTCCTCATCGTGTTGATGCAGCATCCGACGCCGTACTACGATGACTCCTACGCCGTCAACTCGGAGAACAACGGCCCCTACGGCGACGCGCTGACCCAGGAATTGATGCCGCGCGTCGAGCGTCAGTTCCGTGCCATCGGCGAACCGTGGGCGCGAACGCTCTACGGCGGCTCGACCGGCGGCTGGGAGAGCCTCGCCTGGCAGATCTTTTATCCCGACATGTTCAACGGTGTCTGGACGTTCTGTCCCGACCCGGTAGACTTTCGCTACTTCCAGCTCATCAACATCTACGAAGACGAGAACGCCTTCTACCCCAACGCGGACTGGGTGCGGACACCGTCGCGACCTTTGATGCGCGGGGTAGACGACCAAGTGTACATGACCATGGAGGGCCTCAGCCACCAGGAGGCGGTGCTCGGATCACGTGGCCGTTCCGGCGGCCAACTGGACATCTTCATGGCCGTCTTCGGTCCGGTGGGTGAGGACGGGTATCCCAAGCTGTTGTACGACAAGTGGACGGGTGAGATCGACAGGAGCGTCGTTGACTATTGGCGCGATAACTTCGACCTGCGCCACATCTTGGAGCGCGATTGGGGCAGACTCGGCGCCAAGCTCGCCGGCAAGATCCACGTGTACATGGGTGACACGGACACGTTCTATCTCGAGGAGGCCGCGCGGCTACTGGAGCAGTTCCTCGAGAGCACGACCGATCCGTACTACGACGGCCAGTTCGAATGGGGCGAGCGGCAGCCCCACTGCTACTCGGGGGTGCCGGCCTTTCCCGGACAGAACTCTCATCAACGCGTGCTGCCGCTCATGCTCGAGCACATTCTTGAGACGGCACCACCGGGGGCGGACACCTTGAGCTGGCGGTACTAGAGGGGGGAGCTTCAAAGTGGGCACGCAGAAGATCCGTGCCGTGATCACGAACGGCGGGCTGGTTGGATCGGGCGAAGCTGTTGGGCGAGGCAGATGGTAAGACACGTTCTTCTGGTCGACGATGACCCGGCAGTGCTCGGCTCGCTGACGCAGGCGCTGAATCACCTGGGTGCCGAGCCGCAGACCGCCGGCAGCGCCGAGGAGGCGCTGGCCAAACTAGCCGAGAACCCGCCCGATCTAGTTCTCTCAGATATCCGCATGCCGGGGCTCGACGGAATCGAGCTGCTCAAGCTGGTCCGCGCTCGGGCGCCATCGGTGGACGTCGTGCTCATGACCGCGTTCGATGACATGACGACCGTCGTGCGCTCGATGCGCGAGGGCGCATTCGATTTTCTGGTCAAGCCCATCGACCTCGACGAGCTGGGGGACGTTCTGCTCCGGGCCTTCGAAGACCAGCGGGCACGCGAGCGAGCGCGGCGGGCAGCGGAGGAGGAAGCGCAACCGTACCGCTTGGACGAGCTGGTGGGCCGCGATCCCCGCATGATCCAGGTCTACAAGCTCGTGGGCCAGCTCGCCGCCGGCCAGGTGAGCGTCCTTGTTATAGGGGAGAGCGGAACGGGCAAGGAGCTCGTGGCTCGGGCCATCCACTTCAACTCGGCGGCCGCGGCCGAGCCGTTCCTGCCCGTCAACTGCACGGCTCTGCCGGAGACTCTGCTGGAGTCGGAGCTTTTCGGACATGTGCGCGGTGCATTCACCGGTGCCGTCGCGGACCGCCGCGGACGCTTCGCGCTGGCGGGCCGGGGCACGATCTTCCTCGATGAGATTGGCGATACTGCTCCCGACTTCCAGGCGAAGATCCTGCGAGTTCTGGAGGATGGGGAGTTCTATCCCGTCGGTGCCGAGCGTCCCGAGCGCACCGAAGCGCGGGTCGTCGCCGCCACCCACCGCGATCTGGAGCACATGGTAGAGGAAGGTTCGTTCCGCGACGACCTCTACTACCGGTTGAAGGTCGTGGAAGTCGCTCTGCCTCCGCTGCGCGAGCGGCCCGAGGATCTCCCCTTGCTGGCCCGCCACTTCGTGCGCAAGGCCAGCGGGAAGCTGCACCGACCCGAGCCGGCGCTGCCCGATTCGACGATAGAGGCCCTGCTTCGACACGATTGGCCCGGCAACGTCCGCGAGCTGGAGAACTGTCTCACGCGGGCCATCGCCCTGTCGACCGGAGGCGTGATCCGGCCCGAGCACCTCGGTTTGGGAACGGCGCCGGGCGCATCTCCGGGTTCCTTCAAGACGCTGGAGGAGACGGAGCGCGATGAGGTGCGGCGCGTGCTGGCGGCTACTGGCGGGAACAAGACGCGGACCGCCGAGATCCTCGGTATCTCGAAGCCACGCCTTTACCGGCTGATCGAGAAGCACAAGCTCGACTGATCCGGGTGCATCATGCGCAAGCTAGTGCCTCTCAGCCTACGCAGCCGTTTTCTTCTCCTGGTCCTGCTCGGAGCGCTGGTCCCGTTGGCTCTCGTCGGCATCTGGCTGTCCCGCTCGGCCCGGCAGTCCGGCGAGCGTCTGGTGCGTGAGCGGCTGGAGACGTCGTTGCTGGACGTCGTGAACTCGGTCGGGAGTCAATGGGGTAGTCATCGCTCATCCCTGCTGAACCTGGCCGAGAGTGGGGGGGTCCTCGCCGCGCTCAGGGAAGGCCGCAGTCTAACGGAGAGTTCGGACGCCGCGGCGCTTCAAATGCTGGAGGATGCGTGGGCCAGAGCGGCCGACGTAGCGACCGAGGCGGTCTTCCGCGATCGTGCCGGCGCGGTGGTCGGGCGCCTGCCCAGCGCTGAGGAGCAGCCAGCATCCCCCTCGACCTACGTGGGCCTCGCCCCGCTACCGCATTCGATCGCGATCCGCGATCCCAGCAGCGGGGCACAGCTGGGTACGCTGGAGGTGCAGTTGCGAACCGAGCGGCTGCTTCCCGCGGGCTTACTGATCTCCGGTGTCGGAGGCGCTATGCTCGCCCTGTTCGACGACCGAACCGGGGCACCGCTGGCGCCGCTGGCGCTGGAGTCCGAGTCCTTCTCGCTCCCTCGTTTCACCTGGATGGGCGAGGTCTGGATCGCGGTGGAACGGCGGTTGAGAGAGCCGCCGCTACGTCTGGCTTTGGCGGGGCCGGCGGCTCCCGTGACGCGGCCTTTCGAGCAGGCGGCGCGGCGCGGCCTGCTGGCCCTCCTGCTGGTGGCGGTCGTCGCGTTTGGACTGGCGACCTTGCTAACCCGACGCTTCACTCGCTCGCTGGTGCATCTAGCCGATGCCGCCGACGCCGTCTCGCACGGCGACCTCACTCGCCGGGCCGACGAGAGAGGCCCACCAGAGATCAAAGGCACAGCCAGGGCCTTCAACTCGATGACCGAGAGCCTCAGCCGCACGCTTCAGAAGCTGACCCAGCGCGAAGCGGCTGCTGCCGTGGGCGAGTTCGCAGCTTCCCTGGCCCATGAGGTTCGGAATCCGCTCACGGCGGTCCGCATGGATCTGCAGCTGACCCGCCACAAAGTCGAAGGTCAACCGGAAGCGCAGGCGCTGGTCGATCATGCTTTGGCGGAGATCGATCGGCTGAACGATTCGGTGGGCGGCGCGCTGCATGTCGCACGGAGCGGTCGCACCACGCCGGGACGCGTGGATCTGCGCGCGCCGCTCGAGGCGGCGGCCCGAGCGGCGGCACCTCGCTTCGATGAGCGAGAGGCAAAGCTCGATTCCTTTCTGCCCGAAACGCCGGTCTGGGTGCGCGCCGACGCAGGGGCCGTTGAACAGCTCGTGCTGAATCTGCTGCTCAATGCGGCGGACAGCCTTGAGTCCGGAGGTCGCGCCGCGCTGACGATAGACGTATCGACCGACGGCGCCTTAGTCACTGTGCGGGATGAAGGACGCGGGATTGCGCCCGAAGACCTCGGCAAGGTCTTCGAAGCCTTCTACTCCACGAAGGACGAGGGCACCGGGCTAGGGCTGGCGGTGGCTCAGAGGGTCGCCCGCGCGCACGGGAGCGAGCTGCACGTGAAGAGCGAGTTGGAGGTGGGGACGACGTTCAGCTTCTCGCTTCCCGCGGAGCTGTAGAACCACCTCCGCCGACCGTCACGAATTTGCGAGCCGGTCCGTAACGATCCGTAACGGTCTGGGGAGCGACGAGATGTCTGGCTGTTCTTCTATGTTACCACCAAATATAGAGTTGGGGAGCATACTGCCCGGTCGGAACACGGTTTGCCCGGTCGAGGCTAAGCGCAGTAGGCGTAAACGCGAAGTCCCCGGATTAGGAGCGGTCATGCCTAAGATCACAGCCTACTTCACGGTGCTCTCCCTGCTACCGGTCATCGCCTGCGACCCGGGCGGGCAGCCTGCCGACGCGGCGGCAGCGTTTCCTTGGCTTGGCAACGCGGCAGTTGCGATAGCAGATGCCCCGCAGGAAACCATCCCGACGGTGGCGCGCCGGGTCTGGGGCGCCCAGAGCGGCGTGTCTCCGTCTCCCGACGGTCGCTTCGTAAGTTTCACGGATTGGGAAACGGCCGGTATCGCCGTGCGGAACCTGGAGACGGGAGAGACCCGCAGTGTCACGGCCGACCCCGGTTCGGGCTTCGCCCTCTTCCCTCGCGTTTCACGAGACGGGGAGCAGATCGCCTACGCCTGGTATGACTACGACCGGGGTGCATACGAGCTGCGGGTCGTCGATTGGGACGGCTCTGAGCCGTTTGTCGTCGAGAGTGATCGTGAGGCGTTTCCCACCACCTGGTCTCCGGACGGCCAGTTCGTCCTGGCCGTGAGCGAGCGGGCGGGCTCAGATACCACGGATCTCGTACTCGTGGGGACCGCTGACGGCGCCGTGACGGTGCTGGAGTCGTTTAGCCAGGAAGGGCCGCACTGGGCCGACTTCTCACCCGACGGCCGCTTCGTCGCCTACGACCGACCGAGTGATGAGGAGGGCGCCGATCAGCGCGACATCTTCGTCATCGAACTGGCCGGTGGGCAGAGCACCCGGATCGTTGACGACGCATCGCACGACATCATGCTGGGATGGGCCCCCGACGGGCAGCACATCCTCTACAGCAGCGATCGTACCGGCACGCCCGGCGTCTGGCTGCTGCCGGTGAGCGGCCGACGGGAGATCCGGCGTTGGTGTTGCCCGATGCGTGGGGTGTGGATCCAGTCGGATTCCTTTCGGATGGGCGGTACTTGTACGGTGTGCAGACGGCGGTTCGCGAGGTCTACGTGGCGACCTTGAGTTCCGATTACGGGAGCCTGGTTACATCGCCAAGCCCAGTGACCCGCAGTCGGCTCGGGTTGACCTCCTATCCCGCCTGGTCCCCAGACGGGCAGTATCTCGCCTACAGCCTGGGGGACAGCCGAGGGGGCTCTTCTGCGGGTACGCGCCCCGGTCTGGCGGTTCGATCGGTGGAGACCGGCGAAGTCCGGCAGTTCCAACTCCCTTGGGGTTGGGTTTACTCCAGCGAACTGCATTGGGCGCCGGACGGACGTTCCCTCTTGGTGGCATCGGACGACGAATCGGGTCTGACCGGCGTCTACCGGATCAACCTGCAGACGGGACGAACCGAGGCGGTGGGCGAATGGTCGGCCGATCTACCCCCCATGATCGAGTTGAGCCCGGACGGTCGCTTCGTCTACTACAGCGTCGCTGGGGAGGGCGAGGATGAATCCGTGTTCAGGGTCCTCAGGAAGGATCTGGTGGGCGGAGGCCTGGAAGAGGTGTACCGGGGGAGCGGCGGGTGGATACGGAGGCTCGTACTTTCCCCGGACGGGTCCAACCTGGCCGCCTCGCTTCAGATGCCAGAAGTGCAGACCAAGATCTTCGTCTTCCCGGCGGTCGGAGGTGAAGCCAGGCTTCTGAAGTCCCCCGAGGCCAAAGTCGTCCTCTCCATCGCCTGGACGCCGGACAGCAAGACCATCCTCTTTGCCCAGCAGAAGGAGCCCTCGTCCCCCGTCTCGACGGTCGAAGTCTTCAGTGTGGCCGTGGCCGGAGGCGACCCAAAGCCCATCGGCCTCGAGATGCAGTTGCTGAATCACCTGCGCTTTCACCCCGACGGGCGCCGCCTGGCGTTCGTAGCAGGAGAGTCTTCGTCGGAACTCTGGGTAATGGAGGGCTTCCTGCCGGGAACGCGGTGAGAGTGGCCTGTCTGATCGCCGCTCAACTACGCAGGTCGCTTCAAAAGACCGGCCACCAAGCCGCCAGATAAACGGGGCCCACCTGACGGCCTTGTATTCGCGGAGGCGTTGACCGGTGGTCGGCGCCACGCGATTATGAGGGCAAACCAGCAGGATGAGCTGAGGCGGTGACGTCGCTTCCTGTAACCGAGACCTCAGCGCGTGACTAACTGGATAACATCTGCCTTCCTCTTGGCTGGCCGCCCGGCCTCGACCAACCGGCGCTGAGTCGCGCCGTTTCGTCGGCGTTGCTTATGGGGCCAGTTGAGGGATCAACTCGCGTCGCAATACCAAGTTCGGTTCGCAAACGCTAGGAGGGGCTCATGAGCAATCAAGGCTGGCATCTAACCTGGGCGTAGCCAGGAGTGCTCGTCGCTCATGAACGTTCTTATAGCCAGTGATACAGTAATTCCAGCTCGGCTCTATGGCGGTACTGAGCGAGTCATCTGGTCACTCGGCAAAGAACTTCGCGCACTGGGACATCAAGTCACCTTTCTGGTGAAGGAAGGATCTTCATGTCCCTTCGCCGAACTCATTGTCTTGAACGCCGAACATAGCATATCGGCTCAGATTCCCGCTGAGACCGATGTTGTGCATTTCGTACCTGTGCAAGCGCTCTTGAGTTTCAGGCCGGCCGATCCCAAAGAAGCTATCGAAACGCCATACGTTGTGACCGAAGAGGGCAACCGTAACGACCCTGAGTACGAGTTCGACAGAAACACAATCTTTGTCTCACGCGATCATGCGAAACGGCATCGGTCCGGTTCGTATGTCTACAACGGGCTCGACTGGTCGGAGTATCAGAAGCCCGACCTAGGGAACACGCGGCACTTCTTCCATTTTCTCGGCAAAGCCCTATGGCGGTTGAAGAATGTAAGAGGTGCCATAAGGACGGCTCGTAAGGCCGGCGAACGACTGAAGGTGCTGGGTGGACATCGATTCAATCTTGGAAGACCTCGGTTCGCGTTAATCACACCCTCTCTCGCTGTTTCGTTCGAAGGAATGGTCGACAACGAGAGAAAGAGCTACTTCGTGAACCAGTCCAAAGGACTGATCTTTCCGGTTCTCTGGCACGAACCCTTTGGGTTGGCCATTCCTGAGAGCCTCTACTTTGGTTGCCCGGTCTTTGGAACTCCTTACGGATCACTACCGGAGTTGGTCGGAGAAGACTTCGGGTTCCTGTCGGCGAGCAGCAGCGAATTGGCCAGGGCGGTACAGCAAGCCGGTCAGTACTCGAGAGATAGGTGCCACGAGTATGCCCGTGATCGCTTCAACTCCAAGGTGATGGCGCGAGAATACTCGAGTAGGTATGAGAGGGTGATGAATGGCGAGTATCTGAGCAGCGAGCATCCCAGGCTGGTGACGGTTCAAGAAGAGAGGTTCTTGAGATTTGAATAAGAGAGGGTCGGCATCTAGCCCGAGGGCGGGAGCCCGGAGTGGTCATCTCTCGTGAACATTCTAATAGCCAGTGAAACTGTTATCCCAGCTCGACTATATGGCGGTACCCAGCGGGTCATCTGGTCACTGGGAAAGGAACTTCGCTCACTCGGACACCAGGTCACCTTCCTCGTCAAGGAAGGATCTTCGTGTCCGTTTGGCAACGTCATTGTCTTGAAATCCGAACGAAGCATGTCCGCTCAGATTCCTGGTGATATCGACGTTGTGCATTTCAATTTTGAGCCGCAACAGAATATTGAAACGCCATATGTTGTAACCGAACATAGCATTCGCAACGACCCTGGCTTCAAGCACGACAAGAACACAGTCTTTGTCTCGAAAAACCATGCAAAGCGGTATGGGTCCGGTTCGTATGTCTATAACGGACTCGACTGGTCGGAGTATCAGAGACCCGACCTGAAGAACAGGCGGCACTTCTTCCACTTTCTCGGCAAAGCGCTATGGCGGGTGAAGAATTTAAGAGGTGCCATAAAGATAGCTCGCAAAGCCGGCGAACGACTGAAGGTGCTAGGCGGAAGTCGTTTGAATCCTGGAAGACCTCGGTTTGCACTAGTCACACCCCATCTATCTGTTTCGTTCGAAGGAATGGTCGACAACAGCAGAAAAAGCCACTTCATGAACCAGTCTAAAGGACTGATCTTTCCGGTTCTGTGCCACGAGCCCTTTGGTTTGGCCATTACTGAAAGCCTCTACTTTGGTTGCCCGGTCTTTGGAACCCCTTATGGATCGTTACCGGAGTTGGTCAAAGAAGAGTTCGGGTTCTTGTCGGCGAGCAGTAGCGAATTGGCCAGTGCGGTACAAGAGGCCGATCAGTTCTCGAGAGAGAGGTGCCACGAATACGCCCGCGATCGTTTCAACTCTAGAGTAATGGCTCAAGAATACTTGAAGAAATATGAGAAGGTGATAAACGGCGAGTTTCTGAACAGCGAGCATCCCAGGGTGGTGAAGGTTCAAGAGGAGAGGTTTTTGCCTTTTGAATAGGAGTCCCTCGAGATGCTGAGGTACAACGGAGCGAGAATCCATCTCGCCGTGGTCGCCGCAGCCTTGGTGGCCGCTGGTTGTCAGGGTGAAACCGGAACGGTCGACGAGGTAGGCCCAAGTAGTGGCGTCGTGAGTGCGGGTGGCCTCGAGCTACCCTGCATAGTCCGGGGGAAAGGCACGCCGTTGCTGGCGGTAGCCAGCGCCGCCTACGGCTCACGAACTTTCACAGGTCCGATCCTGGACCACTTCAAGATCTACTTCGTGGACTCCAGGCTCTTTCTTCCTTCGGACTCGGGATTCGAGGTCGAGACGATCACAATCGAAAGCCTTGCACAGGAGATGGATGAGATCCGTCAGGCTTTCGGATTTGAGACCGCTGCGGTGCTTGGGCATTCGATGTTTGGCAATTTTGCGCTCGAGTACGCGAGAAGATATCCGCAACGGGTGACCCACGTCGTGGTGGTCGGGTGTCCCATTATTGGCTACTCGCGGGGTTTCATTGCTACTCAAGATGAGTACTGGGAGTCGCACGCATCGGATGAGAGAAAGGCGATCTTGGAACGCAATTGGGAACTACTAACCGAGGATTCGCTCAGCAAGCTGTCACCCGCAGACGCTAAAGTGGTAAGACTGCAGGCCAATGTCCCTGGGTATTGGTACGACGTGACGTTTGACCCGGCACCGATGTGGGAAGGCCAACCGCAGTTTAACTTGGAGGTGCTCGAACGCCTCGACGAGCTCCTCCACGAATACGACTTCGGCCAAGGTCTGGGTCAGATAGAGACCCCCGTCTTCATCGCCATGGGTCTTTACGACTATATCGTGCCCTATACGCTCTGGGAGGATGAGCTACCGAAGCTCCCGAATGCGACCTTCCATCTCTTCGAGAAGAGCGGGCACACTCCTCAACTCGAGGAGCCGGAACTGTTCGCCCAGAAGTTGATCGAGTGGTTCGAGAACACTAGTCCTCGCCGATAACGGGAGGCACGTCATGGACGCTCGCGTTCGCATCGGACTCGCAGGGCTGATCGTGGTAACCGTTGGCCTTGGTACGGGTGTCGCTGTTCTACAGCTGACGGCGCAAGAGGTCGAACCTCTCAATCACGAGGCCATCGCGCTGATTCGAGAAGAGGCGCTGGAACGATCTCAGATCATGGAGATCGCCTGGCACCTCACCGACCTGTACGGCGCGCGACTCACCGGCTCGCCAGTTCTCAGGGCCGCGGCGGAGTGGGTTCGCGATCAGATGACCGAGTGGGAACTTGCCGATGCTCGGCTGGAGGCGTGGGGGCCGTTCGGCCCCGGTTGGACGAACGAACGCTTCTACGCTCACGTCATCGAACCGCAACCCTTTCCGCTCATCGGCTATCCGGAGAGTTGGACGGCCGGGACTGACGGTTGGGTGCGGGGCGAAGCTGTGGTCGCGGAGATCAGCGGCCGCGATGACCTCGAGCGGTATCGAGGTAAGCTGAAAGGGAAGTTCGTCCTCACGGATCCGTTGATCGAGACTCGCCAGGAATTTCAACCACTGCCTTGGAATCCTCGTTACACGGAGGAAGAGCTCGAGGAATGGGCACAGGAGATTGAGCCATACCGCGTTCGACGTCGGGCGTGGGTCGAATACACGCGCCGGTCGTTGCCCGCGAGTGAGTTCGCAAGTGTTCTCGGGGAAGAGGGTGCGGCGGCATGGCTTCGCAACGGCACGTTCGAGAACACGTCAACGGGAGCGGTCGTAGCGGGCGCGCCATTCTTCCGCTACTCCCCCTCCTTCCCGCAGTCGCCGCCGATCGTGACCCTGCTGACCGAGCACTACGGTCGTATCTATCGGACCGTGGAGCGCGACGTGCCCGTTACGCTGGAGATCAACGTCCAGAACCGCTGGGACAGGGCGGACTCCAGCTCGTTCAATGTGCTGGCGGAAATCCCGGGAACCGACCGCGCGGACGAAGTCGTGATGATCGGCGCGCACCTCGACTGCACTCATACCGGGACCGGGGGTGCCGACAATGCGGCGGGTGTCGCAACGGTGATCGAGGCGGCCCGCATTCTGAAGGCGATCGGCCTGCCTTTGCGGCGGACGGTTCGGGTCGCGCTTTGGAGTGCCGAAGAGACTCCGGGGCTGGCCGGCATCGGATCTTACGCATACGTGAACCAGCATCTGTTCGATGCGGAAACCGGCGAGCCGACGCCCGAGCACGCAAAGATATCGGCGTACTTCAACGTCGATCTCGGAAGCGGCAAGTTCCGCGGGATCGTGGGAGCCAGGACCGATGAGGTGGCGTCGGTTCTGCGAAGCTGGGCCGAGCCGTTCCGGGAGCAGGGTCTGACGGCGGTTGGCAAGCGTACCTATGCAGGTTCGGACCACATCCCGTTCGACGTCGTCGGGATCCCCGCTTTCATCTTTCTGCAGGACTTCACAAGCAACCATTTCGCGCACACGAATCTGGATACATACGAGCGCTT
The DNA here is from genome assembly GCA_039589375.1 of Gemmatimonadota bacterium. GTDB lineage: Bacteria > Gemmatimonadota > Gemmatimonadetes > Palauibacterales > KS3-K002 > JASFMO01. Next base: position 12,509 of record JBDHHL010000007.1, read on the forward strand.
GCTCGAGGACGAGTTGAAGCAGAACGCGGCCATCCTGGCAGCGTTCGTCTATCACGCGGCGAACCGGGAAGCGTTGCTGCCACGGCAACCGCCACCCAGCCAGGTCCAGCTGCCGCCGGAGATCCTCGACCGCTACGTGGGGGAGTACGAGGATACTCCCGACTACCGAATGACGATCGAGCGTGAAGGGAATCGGCTCGTCTGCCGGTCCGGGATCACGGGGTTGGACACCGAAATGTTCGTCTTCGAGCTGCGACCGCTCTCGGAGACGGAGTTCTTCCTCTTCGGGCCGCATGCGGTGGCCACCGGCAGGGCGAATGTGACCTTCTCTGTGGATGAGAATGGGGAGGTTCAAGGGCTCAGGCTGGCCGCGGAGCGCTTCTACTTCGATGCAAAGAGAGTGCGGTGAAAGGCTGATTCCTTACGTAGCCCGCAATCGGAAAGGCGTCCTCGAATCGAGGCGCCGATCCTGGAGGTGACCATGCGCACCGAGATTCACGCTTCAGTAGTGCTCAACGTTCTTCTCGCCATCGCCGCCATGCCGCTGCAGGTCTTCGCGCAGCAATCGCGGACGATCGATCTCCCCGAGGTCGATCTCCACTACGAAGTCTTTGGGGAGGGATTCCCTATCCTGCTGCTTGCCGGCGGCCCGGGAGCGTCGAACGTGCTCATGCGGCGGCTCACGCCGGAACTGCAGGACTCGTGGCAGCTCGTGTTGCTGGACCAGCGGGGCACGGGGCAATCGCATCTACAGGTGATCGACTCTTCGACCATCAACCTCGACGACTACGTAGAGGACGTGGAGGCGGTCCGGAGGGATCTGGGAGCTGAAGCGCTGCTTCTGTTCGGGCACTCTTGGGGCGGGATGCTCGCGATGGCGGTCGCCGCGAAGTACCCCGAGCAGGTTGCCGGCATGATCCTGGTCGGCTCGGGCGGCATGGACCTCGAGACCTTTTACGCTGCGCTCAGAAACGTGAGATATCCACCGGAGGTCGAGGAGGCGATCGAGTATTGGGCCACTCCGGAGCGTTTCGCGAAGAACGCCCTGCAAGCACGCTACGAGATCCGACGGGCCAACCTCTCCACTCGGGTGTTCGACCCCGGTGATGTGATGGAGATTCTGTCAGACCTCGACTTCGAGGACATCGAGTCGAACATAGGCGAGATTGCAGGCCTGATGGTGCAAGACCTCCAGCGGCTTCAGTACGACCTCCGTCCGCAGCTGCGGAGCTATGAACGGCCGGTGCTCATAGTTCAGGGATATTCGGGTTTCATGGTACATGCGGCGTATCAGATACGCGACAACATACCGGGCGCGCGCACTGCGTTCATCGATCGGTGCGGCCATTTCCCGTATCACGAGCAGCCGGAGGCATTCTACGCGGCCGTGCGCGAGTTCTTGAACCAGCACTTCGCGAACGGCAATTAGCGGGTCCTCGCTTCCTGCAAATCCTATGTCGCCTTCGCATCACTTTGACGGAGGGTTCCGATGTACGCTCTTCGAGTAGTTCCCGTTTCGAGCGCGTCGCACGGCTCGGGCGTGTCCTGGGAGTTCAAGTTCATGTTTCGGCAGTAGCTGCGCCAAGGCGCTCTCCTCTTCATCTCTGTAGCGGTCTCGAGTCAGTGCGTGTAGTTTGATTCATTGCCCCGGAAAGGCTGTAGATGTAGTCGCGTGAACGTGCGAAAACGCAGCCCACGTCCATCGGTCGCTGAGGCCGCTGTGAGTCCCACGAAGCTCGTGTTGGCCCTCTGCCATGCTTGCCGTCTGTGCCCGGCACTTCCATCAGCGAGGATCATATGAGTAAGACTCAACTAGCTATCGGCGTTATCTGTCTCGCTCTAGCCGCCGTGATCTTTGTCTTTGCGGAGGGTGCCCGCAGGATCTACTCTGGGGCCTTCTTCACGATAATAGGCGTTGTCATGCTGTTGAATGCCAAGTGGGGCAGGTCGGGAGCGAACAAGACATGATACCTGACAGGTGGGGTGCTTCAGGGTTGGGGGCAATCGGCCTCGCCGGTCTGCTCCTGTTTGCGTGCTCAGCCCAGGAAGGGCCGCAGGACGTTGAGGGCGACGGGGTCTGGCCCGGCGAGGAATGGTCAACCTCTAGTGCGGCCGCCGAGGGCATCGATCAAGGCGCCATCGACTCGCTCGTTACCGATATCGAAGCGGGCGACTACGGGCTGGTAGACCACTTCCTGCTGATCCGGCACGGACGGATCGTCGCGGACTATCATTTCTCGCAAGACTACGCGGCCATCGCGGCGCAATACGATACGACAAATCACCAGTACAACTACGATCACCCCGCGTGGCATCCATACTATCGGGATTCGGACCTGCACACCCTCCAGTCGGTCACCAAGAGCGTCACTTCCGCGGCGCTCGGAATCGCGATTGACGATGGTCTGATCGACGGTGTGAACGTCACCGTCCTTCCGTTCTTTGACGACTACGAGCACGACACCTCCGACCCCCGCAAGCGCGCCATAGCCCTCGCGGACTTGCTCACGATGAGGAGCGGAATCGAGTGGAACACTTCAGGGGGATACGGCAGCGGAGTGCACAGCACCGATCTTCTCGAGGCGAGCGATACGTGGATCCAGTTCGTTCTGGACCAGCCGATGGACGCGGACCCCGGAACCGTCTTCGAGTACAACGACGGCGTCAGCGTCCTCATCGGCAAGATCATCCGCGAGGCCACGGGACAGCGGGCCGATCAGTGGACTGCCGAGCGGCTGTTCAAACCGATCGGCATCACGGACTTCTATTGGAAGATCACACCCGACGGCGAGGCGGATACCGAGGGCGGCCTGTACCTCTCGACCCATGACCTCGCCCGCATCGGCTACCTGTTCCTGCGGGGCGGCGAGTGGGATGGGCAGCAGATCGTGTCGAAGGAATGGGTGGCGGCGTCTACGACGCCGGTTGTCTTGGACGTCGCTCCGGACAATGACCGCGTCGATGTCGGCTACGGCTACCAGTGGTGGGTACCAGATCGCGACGGGCGGCGTCCGCTCGTGTTCGCGGGGAACGGCTATGGCGGCCAATTCGTCCTCGTCGTTCCGGACTACGACATCGTGGCCGTCTTCAACGGATGGAACATTCACGGCGGCGACATTCGATCGACCTATCGGGTGCTGCAGGATCGGATTCTGCCGGCCACGGATATGTAGACAAGAGGACCCGCTTGAGGGGGAACCTGAAAGCAAGTCGGGCCCATGTGTTCGCCCTTGATGGATGGACGGTAGCGAAATGGCCCTGAGCGCATTCAACGACAAATCAAGCACGCCTCGTTCGAAAGAACTGAAGGAAACCCTGGGTCGATCGAGCACTCTCTGGGACCGGTTGAGAGAGCACCTCGTGTCGGAGTACCAGCCATTGACCGACAAGTGGGTGATGTACAGCGAGAAATGGGGATGGTCGCTCCAACTGAAACGGAAGAAACGCACGATCCTGTACATGACGCCGTGCAAGAAACACTTCTTGGTTGGTTTCGTCCTGGGAGAGAAGGCCGTGAAGGCCGCTCACGAGAGCGACTTACCCGAGCCGGTGCTCACTATGATGGACAGCGCGACGAAGTATGTCGAAGGGCGAGGCGTTCGCATTGAAGTCAGAACCAAGAAGGATCTCGAGACCACCAAGAAGCTCGCCGCCATCAAGATGGCGAATTAGGAAGGGCAATCTGAATCGATGGTAGTGACCATGAGTTGGAAGCGAGTTCTAACGTTTGTCGGCGTTCTGCTGGCCGGCGTTCCGGTCCTGGCGACCGCCCAGGACAGCAGCTCGGTCGTTGGTCCGGTCGCGAATGTCTATGCAACGCACGACGGCGTGGACCTCAAGGCCTATGTGTTCACGCCCCTCGGCCACACTGCGGACACGCCGCGCCCCGCCATCTTGGTCTTCCACGGTGGTGGTTGGTCCATCGGAGAGGCGGAATGGGGGTTCTCGAGGGCGAGGCACTTTGCCGAGCTGGGCATGGTCGCGATCTCCGTTCAGTACCGACTGTCGGACCAGAAGTCAGTAACCCCTTTGGAGGCCATCGCCGACGCGAAGGCGGCTGTCCGCTGGGCTCGCTCGAAATCGGCCAGCTTGGGAGTGGCCGCCGATCGGATCGCCGCGTACGGTTGGTCGGCGGGTGCGCACCTGGCAACCTGTGCGGCGATCTTTGACGAGTCGCTCACCGGCGCGGACGTCAGCACCGCTCCCGATGCCCTGATACTGGTATCACCGGCTGTTTCCCTATTGAATGACGGCTGGTTCCAGAGACTGCTAGGCACCAGGGCAAAAGCCAGTGAGTACTCCCCGGATGAGCACGTTCGCGAAGGGCTCCCTCCAACGATCATCCTTCAGGGGCGCACGGACACGGTGACTCCGCTGACGGGAAGTCAGAGGTTTTGCGACCGAATGCGCGATGCAGGCAATCGCTGTGATCTTCATGTGTATGACGGGGTAGGTCATCTCTTCACTCCGTCAAGCGAACCGGACGACGGAATGCCGAATCCCGATCTCAAGGTGCAGGCAGCCGCGTATCGGGAAGCGGACAATTTCCTACGGCTGCTTGGATTCATTATGTGAGAAGCTGGATAGCCCGATTATCGCCTCACTGATCGGGCGTCTCTGTAGAAGTTCTTGGTCGCCGGGACGGGTCCCGCGGCTTGAACTCGCCGCTCTCGACGACGTCGACGATGAACCCGTCGGATGTGGAGGGGAGCTCCTGCAACAGCTGCTGCGTTTTCCTCGTCACGAAGATCCGGATGCAGGGTTCACCGTCGCGCTCGCCGATCCCCGTGCCGACGACCCCGGAGATCGACATCCATTCGTCTGTGTGCGCGTGAAGCACGTGCTCGATGGTCTTCTTGTTCATCGCTTCCCGGCATTCTAGTCAAGAGGGGAACGCCCGTCGACGTTCCCCTCAGAGCTGCTGGATGATTGTCCTGACCGACTACGGCTTCTTCACCGTGATCGTCGTGCCGTTGCTGTCGCCGTCCGCGTCGTGGTTGTCGTCCGGCGAATACGTCAGGCCGGTGGCAGTCAGGTTGTCTACGGAAAAGGTCACGCTGCGCACCTTCTTGGGGATCAACGTGTTGAGGAGCAGGCAGTCACCGTCGACCGGGTATTCCTCTGTCGTGCATTGATCCACCGGTAGTGGCCCGGCGCTCCAGGTGCCGTCCACCGTGGCCAGGCCGACCACATTGTGATGGGCGTCGTGTACAAGCACCGCGACGATGGCGCTCCACGTCTTACCCTCGCTGCTGGTCATTGCGAAAAGGTCACCGACGTGCATGGTCCCAGGCGCGCCGGGGGTATTCACCGTAACGTCCTGTGAGCTGCTGCTGCTGGCGCCTTCGTTATCGGTCACGGTGAGCGTGACCCTGTACGTTTCATCCACGGCGTAGGTGTGTGATGTCGTCACGCCGTTAGCCGAAGTGCCGTCCCCGAGGTCCCACTCGTAGCTGGTGATCGTGCCGTCGCCGTCGTACGAGGAACTGGCGTCGAAATCGCAGCTGAGGTGCGTGCAGTCGGCCGTGAATGACGCGCTCGGCGGGTTGTTGCCGGGAGGATCGCCGCCGCTTCCGTCATCGATCGTCACGTCGAAGCGGCTGAGCACCGGCCCGATGGGCGTTGCGATCGTCCGATCCGAGCTGCCGGCGAAGAGAAGCCCCACGACGTCCGCACTCGCGTTGTCGGTTACGATGCCCGAGCCGGAATCGCCGCCGCCGCTAAAGGTTCCCGGCGTGACGGCAAACTGCTTCGTGAACCTCGCGCTCTTCGTACAGAAGATGTAGCCCTCGTAGCAGACGTCCACCGTGACGTTCACCTCGGACACGGTGCCCTGCGTGAGTCCAGTGGTTCGTCCGTACTTCTTGACCGGCAGCCCCAGCGAAGGTTGTACAACGGTCGTGCCGGGCGTCCCGTATCCGTCCGACGGTGTCGCATAGCCGAGCATAGTCGTGGACGACAGCGCGATCGCAGCGTCCATCGTGTTCTTGGGCACCTTCCTGCCCTTGGCGAACTGAATCGGCTCGAAGTCGAACAGGGTGCCGATTCTGTCCGCCGGATCGGTCCCACCGTCGTACGCTCCCGGCTGCAGGGCCGGATCGCCGGTGCTGGCGTCATTCTGATTGGCGAGGACGTGGTTGTTGCTGAGGATGAACACGTTGCCCGCGCCGTCCTTGACCCGAAAGCCGATGGTGCCCGCGGTGACGTTCGGATGACCGACTGACACGCCCGTCGGCACCGGCCGCGTGAAGCGGTTGGTCGGATCGACGGCCTGGGCTAGGGCGTAGAACATGCCCGTCACCTCGACCCTCACGGGAACACCCTCCAGGTCGTCGGGCAATCCGCCGATTCCCGGCTCGCGGATGAACAGCTTGATGGTCGGCGTCCCTTCCTCGTCGAGGCCGACCGCCGTGCCCACGACGCCGGAGATCGCCAGGAGACGGTCGTTATGGCGCGTCTGGACGTCTATGGCGGGCCGCAGATTCTGAATGAAGGCGGCCGTCTGGTCGTCGGGCGCCGTCGGGCCGGTTTGGTCATGAGTACAGCCGATCCAGATGAGGCCGGCCAGGGCCGCAGTGACCAGGGTCCGGAGCGCGACCTTTGCAGGTGAGCTCGAGCGAGTCATGGTTGGGGTCTCCTATGATGCGATCGGCGGGGAATCGGTCGTGGCCGTACGGGCCGGGGCACATGTGCCGTGTGCGTCGTTGGCGGGAAACGCTTAATACTCCATAATACAGATCAGTTCGGCGAGTGTCAATGAAGCCTACCCGTTAGTCGCACGACGAGCCTCTGTAGCTCGCAACGGAAAGGAGCTTCTTCCATGCGTACCCAAATCTCCTGTTACTTCCTGTTGCTGCTGGTGGCCGGGTGTGTTGCAGAGAGCGACTCTCCTCGAGGAATAGTCTTCGTGTCGGATCGGGGTGAAGGGGAAGAGATCTACGTCATCGAACCGGACGGCTCGAACGAACGCCGGTTGACGCATTCGGGCGAGGGTAAGGGGAGCCGCATTCCCTTCTGGTCGCCTGATGGCAGCCGTATCGCGTTCGCCTCGGACCGCGATGGTGAACGCGGCAAGAACAGCATCTACGTGATGAATGCCGACGGGTCGAACGTACAGCGGCTCACTGACCACGGTGGAGGTGACTACACGCCTACGTGGTCGCCGGACGCGCAACGGATCGCCTTCATGTCGAGCAGGGATGGGAACGGCGAGATCTATGTGATGGATCCCGATGGCTCGAATCTTCGACGGCTAACTCACCAGGAGTCCTTCGATTGCTGTCCCTTCTGGGTTCCGGACGGCAGCAAGATCCTATTCAATTCGGTTGGGGACCAAGCTGACCCCCAGAGCTGGGGGGTCTATCGAATGAACCCCGACGGCACCGACGTCGAGCGATTGGCGGTGGGAGGGGTCGCCGGTTGGTGGCCAGACAGGCGCGTCCTAGTTGGGGGGCCATCTGACTCGGCACCAGCGGAATGGGCCTTCTTCCTGATGAATGTCGATGGGTCGGATGTTCAGTCGCTGGAGGAAGTAGTGCAATTTGGGGCGGACCATCCCCGGGGCATACCCTGCGGGCATTCGCGTGACGGGGCGCAAATCGCATTCCAGGCGGTACCCGGCCAGCCGGTCACGGTCTTCTCGCTGGAGCATCTCAACAAGATCGAGATCTTCGTGATGGACGTCGACGGCTCGAACGTGCGGCGGCTCACCCACAACGAGTTCGGCGACGGCCACTGCAACTGGTGAACGGGATCTCGGTGGCCGAGGCAATCGTGCGTACGAGGTTATGCGCGACGCCTCCGTCGTTGATTGGACTCGTCCAGTGGGTCAGAGAGTGGCGCGCAAGAAGGCACGTAATCTCGACCAGGACCACCAGCATGAGGGCTAGCACAGCCACCGTTGCCCACCCGTGATGCGCAGCGGTGGCGAGACATCACTTGCGCCTCAGTGGACGCCTGAGAAGAGCGGCGAATCGTCTCTCACGGCCGTCCCAGTTGTCTTCCCTCTTCAGGAGTTCGAACCCCGAGGCGACCATTTCTTCGATGAGAACTTCGGGCTGAATCGTGTGATTGCCGCGCCCGTTGACCAGACTGTCGCCTTCCGCCCGATCATCGATGACCGCGACGAGGCCACCCGGCTTGAGGGCGCGTAGCATCTCCGCGTTCATAACCTCGGGTCCCGTGAACTCGTGGTAGACGAATCGCAGCAGTATCGCATCGCAGCAGTCCGGCGGTAAGCCCGTGAAACGCTGATCGCTGAGGATCGGCGACACGTTCTGCAGTCCCTCGTACGCCGCCTGAGCCCGAATCTCTCCCACCAGGTCCGGAGCGATGTCGGTGGCCAGCACCTGTCCCTCCGGTCCCAGGCGGCGGGCCAGCTCCAGCGACATGAGGCCCGCCCCGGCTCCGATATCCACCACGACTTGCCCAGGCTCCAGCTGCGTCAGCGCTGCGATCGCGTCCGCGACCGGCCAAGCGGCTTCCTCCAGGTCGGCAGGCAGCGCGAAGATGGTGTCGGGAACGTTGTCCAATTCGAGGGCCGTGATCGTTACGACCTGCTCGTGCGGCCAACCTCTGTACCGCCAGATGCGCTTGGTGGGAATCAGCACCCCACCGAAGTCCTCGTAGTCGGCCAGAACCTCCGAACCCTCGAACACGTAATTACCCGATTGATTCTTACTCTCGGCGCCGACCTTCAACCCGGACTCGGCGTCGAAGTACTCGAACGTCTCGCGCCCCGACTTCGACACAAGCTTGAGCTTGTAGCACTCTTTGCCCTCGAACTCAGTTATTTCGACCGTCTCCATCGACGCGAAGTTCGCGGGATCATAGAGGTCTACGTAGAAATCCGCCGCCTCCCGGGCCCGAGCGAGTTCCCTGCCGAATAGGATACGCGGGCCGAAGTCCCGCTCTATCGACCAGCCCACCTGGCCGTTGAAGCCCGACTTCGATGCCACGGCACCTTCATACTCCCTACCTGTGTAAATCTTGTTCGGCTTGGCGGCATACACGAAGAAATCCGCTTCCGCGAAGGGTCCCTTGAAGTGGAGCCTTGTATAGCGCGAGTCGCGACTCAGGATCGCATCTCTGCCACCGATCGCCTCGACGTAGCTGGCGATGACGTCTGTGGCCTCGGGCAGGTCGGCGGTCGCCTGGGCGGCGGCTGGCGTCGAGGTAGCAACAACCAGCAGGGTGGCAAACACCAACAGAGGGCTGCGAGTCATTACGTGTTTCATGATTGCCTCCGTAGGAACGTGGCTATTGTCCGTAGCAGCATCAGCCGTCGCCCGAAGTCGCGCTGCTTGCCAGTGGCCAGCGCAAAGGGGCAGTGATGTCGGTTCGAGCCTTACTAAGCGCGGTCACCTCGTCACGGCCACGGGCACACCGCATCATGACCCCGTGGATATGGTCTGATGTTCGTCCCGTCTGCGTTCATGACGAATCGTTTCCGTTTTTCGTCCGAGCCGTCCGGCGTGGACCAGAACACGATCCCGAAGTCCGACCAACCGACCGCCCGGCTCCACCCGCCTCTGTCCGCCGTCGTCGTCAACCTCTGGACGTCACCGCCGTCTGCGTCTATGACGTAGACGTCCAGGAAACCTTTCACATCGCGAGACGAGCTGAACACGATTTGTGTACCATCGGGCGACCACCCGCCCGCGTAATTCCGAATCACTCCCGTGAGGTGTGCGTGAGCTGTCGCTGGTTCGAGCCGTCATCTTCCATCACCCATACTTCCCAGTTCCCATCTCGGTTCGACTCGAACAGGATCTTGGACCCATCCGGTGACCACTCAAAGGACCTGGTTATGTCCGACGCTTCAGCTTGTGTGAGTTGCCGCTGATTCGAGCCGTCGGCGTCCATGATCCACTGTCTCCATTTCCCGCCGTCTCTCGTCGAGGCGAACATGATCTTGGTCCCATCCGGGGACCAGACCGCTTCGGCGTTCGCTTCTGTCGTGTCCTTCACTTGCGTCAAACGTCTCACGTCGGAACCATCGGGATCGGCAACGAAAAGATCGGTCCCACCGAGTTTGTATTCCGGTTGATAGCTAACGGTCGCGCCGGTCTCCCAAGTCGAATGCAAGACGAACTTGGTGCCGTCCGGCGACCACGGATTCTCGATGGAGTACCAGTTTTCGCCGGGCGTATCAGTGAATCGCCGCTGATTGGACCCGTCGGCATCCATCACCCATATGGTTCGCTTCCGGCTCACTGTAGCGATGTAGAGGATGCGGTTTGCGTCGGGCGAGAAGATGGGCATATAGTCCCAGTCCCGACCCCCACGCCTGGTTAGCTGCCGGATGTTGGAGCCATCCGCATCCATCACGTAGATCGCTGCTCCGCCGCCGTCATCCCGGTTCGAGGCGAAGACAATCCGACTACAATCCCGGGAGAAACTGGGGATCCAACTACCGCGTCCTTCAGGCGTGTTCGTCAGGTTCTTGCCGAGCGTTCCGTCGGCATTGACGACGTAGATGTCCGCCGTGCTGTCTCGGTATTCCACCATGACGCGGATTGGGCTCGTGTCCGTCTGGGCTCTCACGTCGGTGGGAAACATCGTCGCGCCGATCACGACGATACCGACCAGGTCAGTGGTTCTGGGTCGCATTGGACACCTCCTCCAAGGGCTTCCCGGATTGCCAGGAGCCTTGAGGCCCTCTTGCGGTAGCAGTGTGTATCCGGGTTCCAATGGGGCTTGCTAGTTGGCGCACACGAAGTCGACCTCGCAAGCTTCAGCACCCGGCACCTCGAAGCTCGTCCAGCCGCCGCACGGGCATCCACAGGCGTTGCGCTTGTCGTCAATGAAGACTCCGTGAGGCACAGCGTCTGACGGGGTCTCACCCGGGAAACCGATTTCGCGGTAGCAGACCAGACCGTCACCGTCGCGATCTGCAGCTACAGGTGGCACCGTACGTGACTCTGAAAAGCGGAAGTTGTCGAAAGACGCGTGGAAGAACCATTCGTAGGCCACCAACTCGACGTCCATCCGCACCGTCTGCCCTGCATACGCCGACAAGTCCGCATAGAAGGTCGTCATTGGGATGGAATAAGGGCTTACACCATCGATGGTTATGAACACAGTCTCTAAGTGGCTGTCGTCGACCGGGTTGCGAACAGAGACTACCAGCTGCTGGCCGAGGCTGAACACACCACGATTGTTGGCGTACTTCATGTCCCATGACAGGATTCCCCCGGGACCTACGAATACGTCTTGGTACAGGCGGTGTTTCTCTGCGCAGTTCTGTAGCTGGAAGGCGACGTAGTCACCGTCGCTCGCTCCGTACGTTTCCGGCAATCCCGACGACAACTGTGAAATGAGTATCAGATCGTAGAAATCCCAGATGGACTCAAGCCGTAGGATCGTCTGGCCATCCTCGGCGATCCCCCAGGTGCCGCACACTGGGTCGTGATAGGCATTGCCTTCCCACAACGTCCAGCCGCTGTAGTCGCCGGTTTCGAAGCTGCCGTTGACGAACTGACCGCTCGCGGGAGGGTAGGCCGCCGTGAGGGGCTCGACCGCCAGGGTACCTTCCTCGTGGATCCCGCCCCATAACGTCTCTTCTCCAGAAACCTCGAGCGAGGGTCGAGAGAGGTCATCGTTGGGCGCTGTCGGTTTCTCTTGATCGGAACAGTTGGCTGTGAGGAGCAAGATGATAACCAAGCTCGCCGTGCACGTGACTTTCTTCCGGGTCGCCACACTACACCTCCTTTACGGTCGGGATCAGGATCCCGCGTACAAGCATGGTCTCAGCGGTATGACGACACCTGAGCATTCCTTTGCGGACGAGCTCATGCGTGACGCGTCCGCCGTTGCCGGGACCCGCCGTGCATGTCCGCGATCAGCGCGCAGAGCAGGCAGATGATCTCGATCAGGACCACCAGCAGCAGCGCCAGCACGACCAGTCCCAAGACGGTGAAGAGCAGCTCTGGACGAGCCAACGACGAGAGCGGTTCGGACTGGAACATCGTGTCGCTCCTCTGGGAAGATCTGCGATCGACCGTCCTCACGAGGGTCGCCCGGTGATGGGAAAGGGCGGCTACTCGCAATGTGACGGCGTTTAGCGAGCCGACCGGCCTCCTTTCGTCCCGCTCATGCCCGGGATGTTCTGGATCATCCAGACCTCACCCTTCGAGTCGCCCGCGTTGAAGGCGATGCGGGTGCCATCCGGGTGTAACCGGACATGTCGCCAGTCGATGGAGAATGGGAGTTCACCGATTTCTTCCGGCTCGCCTCCTGTTTTCGGGATCTTCACAAGCACCTTACGAGTAGCTTCGCCGCCGACGGCCAGGACGTAACGGCCGTCGGGAGTCCACGGCAACCCAGCGACGACCTCGAGCGCCCACATGTCATCGGTCCTGTGCAGTTCACGAGGCTCACCCCCCGCAGCGGGTATCGTCAACAGGCGGCTTTGGTCGGTGGATCGGTCGATCTCGATGACCGCCAGTGTGCGGCCGTCGGGAGAGACCGACAGACTGCCGACCCAACCCACTACGGCGATCTCGTCCTCCTCGCCGCTCCTCATGTCTCGCGCGATGATGCGCGTTTCGCCTGGGAACCCGCCACGAAGCAGGTAAAGCGTGCGGCCGTCGGGCGAGAAGTCGGACCTGACGAGGTCCCACTCTCCATGTTTAGCCAGCACCTCCTCCACCTGACCTGTCGTGAGATCGACCCGGAACAGAGCCGGGTTTGGGTCATCGCCACGGGCTACGACGAAGACGGCTTTGCTGTCGGGCGCCCAACGCAACAGGCGGATGTTTCGAATGTTGAGCGGTATCTCTCGCGTATCGTCGCCTGTGACGGCACGAATGACCAGTCGATTGGAGCGGAAGAACGGATTAGTGACATAGGCGAGATAGCGTCCGTCGGGAGACCAGTCGCCGGCAGCGCTCCAACTTTCGGAAACCTCCTGCACGGGCGTGGGCGGGCTCAATATCCGGCCGGCCGGAATATCAACAGTGGCCGTGTATACCTGCGGCTGCTCGACGGTCACGCCGAAGAAGTAGGCTTCCCGGGAGAAGCCGAGCGGGAACAGCCTCCAAACGTCGGAGCGCACTAGCTCCGGCGCACCGACCGCCAACCCTTCTGTAATGGGCAATCTCCAGATGCCTTGTGTCAGCTCGCGATCGCTGTAGTAGAGGATGCTTCCGCCGTCTCGCGTCCAACCCATGAGTCGGTCATCGCTTGGGCCACTCAACAATTGGAGTTCTCGTCCGCCATCCACGGCAAGCGCGTAGATATCACTGTCAAGAGCGCCCTCGCGCGAAGGTTGGTCATAGGCCACGTAGCGGCCGTCCGGAGAGAACGCTGCCATGCCGGCGTAATCCTGTCCGAACGGCGTTTTCAGCACTTGGACCGACCCGTCGCGCGCGGACACGAGCGCGAGTTCGGTCGTCCCATCGGTTCTTCGCACTTGGACGAGCAGATTGGCCTCGTCCAGGGACCAGTCCTCGATCTGAAGGTAGGCCACGTCCGGTTCGTGACGCAGTAGAACCCGCGGCTCGCTGCCATCAGGGTCGATGGTCCAAATCTCGTAGCCATCGACCTCGTCATTGAACCAGGTATAGGCGATCCGCCTTCCATCGGGAGAGAAAACCGCGGACTGCGCATACGAGTACGAATCTTCCCAGGGACCCTTGTCGGTGACGTGTCGCAACTCGCCGGTTACGAGATCGATGAGCGCGAGGTCCCCGGTCGTCCAGTCCACCTCGGTCAGATAGCGGCCGTCCGGCGAAGGCGTCGAGGCGTAGAAGTCCGGTTCCCTCCCCGCCCAGACTCGGCGGACGATCAGACTGTCCTCTGCCTGCGGGCTCGCCTGCGCCGCGACGGCCATAGCGGATAGCACCCAGGCGGATCCGGCCGAGTCGGATCCACGTCCCAGTGGAGCGTTCGCGAGCAGCGGAATCGGGAGCGCGGCGATCGGATTCTTCATGGTTATTCCTTCAGATGGGGAACATCACGCGCCTGTGCCCAGCAGTTTCCTCCCGCCGGTCGCACCCCTGTACGTCAAAGAGCGTACCGCATCGAGGCGGGCAGCGATCTTGGGCCAGGAGTATGGAATACGGTCAGTCGGGCGCTTCCGCCGGTAGTGCATCTCTGTATCGGTCCGTTACAATCGGGGCCTCGACGATACAAAGAAGATGATGATCACGGGCCGCCGACGTCGGTTGTCAGCCACACCTATCGCACGCTGTAGAGAACTCCTAGGAATCACGGCTTCAGGTGCTCCTGGAAGTAGCGCCGTACGGCGGCCAGCGCGGACGTTGCACCGGGTCCAGACCAGGAGTGTGCTTGCTCGGGCCCGACAATGAGGTCGAACGGCTTTCCCGCCTCCATCAGCGCCTGGATCATCTTCATGGCGCCCGGGAACGAGGAAGCAGAAATGTCGCTGGTCCCATGAATCAAGAGCAGATTGCCGGTGAGATTTCCCGCTAATGGGCGGTTAGCGGCAAACTCATAGCCGGCTTCGTTGTCCTGTGGCAGACCCATGTGGGTCCACACTTCCAACCACTGGGCAGCTGTCGTGTCCAAGTCCACAAGCGGCACACCCGCTATGCCGACGTGGAACACATCCGGTGCCGTGAACAAGGCGCGGAGAACGAAGTACCCGCCCCACGACGTGCCGAAGATACCGACCCGTTCCGCATCGACGTACGAGCGAGTGGCCGCCAGCTGTCTGACCGTCGCCGCGTGATCCG
>JBDHHL010000008.1:0-43394 GCA_039589375.1 Gemmatimonadota bacterium
CGAGCCTTGAAACCGGGCGCCAGAATCGTCTTCATGAGCGTCTGGCCGGTCTTGAAGTCCTTTCCGGCGATCGGTACGCGCTTCTCCTTGGCGAGGTCGCGCAACGCCGCGATGTCCGCTGTTAGGTTGGGAGCGCCGTTGGCAAAGGGGACGCCTTCCTGGATCGCTGCATAAGCATAGATCATCGACGGCGCGATTCCGGGATCGTCCTTGTCGAGTCCAGCCTCGAACGCCTCGATGGACTCGTGCACGGGCCCGGGACTCAAGAAGATCTCGGTAGACGCGCACCAGATCATCACAAGCCTGTCGCACCCCTTCTCCTTCTTGAAACGGCGGATATCCTCACGCAGCGCTTCCGCCAGCTCGCGCTTGTTCTTGCCCTTCTTGACGTTCTCGCCATGGAGCTTCTTCACATAATCCTGCGAGAAGACCGCCGGCATAGGCTTGATGCCGGCGAGAAAATCGCTGATATCACGAATGTGCCCTTCGCCCAGTACCCCGGAGGTCTGCGCCGACTTCAACGCATCGTCCGGGATGGGATCCCACGCACCGAACTCCAAGTTGTCGAGTCCGACTAGCGGAACGAAATCGCTGATCAGCGGCCTTCTGTCCTCCGTCCGCTTACCCAGTCGAATGGTCCCCATCTGGGTCAGCGATCCTATGGGCCTACCCAAACCACGCCTGGTTGCTTCTACCCCGGCTACGAAGGTCGTCGCCACCGCTCCAAGTCCAGGAAGCAGAACGCCCAATTTACCGTCGCGCGGCGCTATTTTCGGTTGTTCTTTCCCGTTCACGTGCTCTCCTCTCGAGTCGCGATTGTCATTTCTCGCCGGCGGGCGAGTCAGCCGCTGCGTCGGAAGACGCAACCGCCGCACCGCCCTTCGGTTCACGCGTGTGTTGGTAGACCCAAATGATGCGATGTATCGCGGTAAGGTTGGCGAGAACCGCCACTGCGTAGATCACTACACGCAAAGCCAAGCCCGAGTCGCTGCCACCGAATATCAAGGCCGCCAGTCCGATGGCGACCACCCGCTCACCCCGTTGCATCAGCCCGACCTTGCAATCGATGCCCAGCGCCTCCGCGCGCGCGCGGGTGTAGCTGATCATCAACGAGCCGCCCATGGCCAGCATGATCGCGTAGATCGTGCTCACATCGCCCAACTCGACCCGGTAGTCGTTGTACAGCGACAACAACCCCAGATAGACCGCTATCTCTGAGATCCTATCCAGCGTCGAGTCGTAGAAGGCGCCGAACCTGGACGCCAGTCCGGTGGCCCGGGCGACGCGTCCATCGAACACGTCGAAGACGCCGCCAAGCAGAATGAGGCCCCCCGCCGTCCTGATGTGATTGGAGTGGAACGCGAACGCCGAACTCATCGTGACCAAAAATCCGATCGTGCTCAGCGCGTTGGGATGGACGCGCCTGCGAACCATCGGGTCGATGATCGGTGACAGCACGGCGATCATTCTACGTTCAACGGCTTTTCTCATATCCTGCACGGACGGCATCGGGATCGCTTCCTTCCCGGTTACGCATGCGAGCGTTTGGCCTCTATCGTCGTTCGGCGAGCAGTATACGTCGCTGCCCGGCCAGGTCCTTTACGATTCTCTCTTCGCCGAACCCACGCGTGCTTCTTACCAGGTCCAGCGCCGCGTCAGCCACGGCAGGCGCGACCTCGAGCGCGAGGAGCGCACCCGGCTCGAGGTGGCGCGGCGCGGCGTTCACGATCTGCTCGATGACCTCGAACCCAGTCGGGCCGGCGTAAAGGGCGACCGCCGGCTCCCACTCACGCACTTCCTCGGGCAGCGTATCCGCCTCCCGCTCGGCTACATAAGGCGGGTTGGAGACGATGACGCGGTAGCGCTCTCCTGTACGAATGGCGTCGAACAGGGATCCGAGGCGAAAGTCGACCTTGTCCTCGACCGCCGCATCCCTCGCGTTGACCCGGGCAACTTTTAGAGCCTCCGGGGATATGTCAACGCCGACGACATCCGTGAACGGCCCCTCAACCGCCAGACTGATGGCAATGGCGCCCGACCCGGTTCCCAGGTCAGCGGCCTTGAGCCCATCCCGTTCCCGGCACCAATCGAGCACGCACTGCACCAGTTGCTCGGTCTCCGGGCGTGGGATCAGAACGGAGCGTCGCCGAACCAGTCGCGATTCGTACTCAGCCAGCTCCCGATCATCCAGCAGCCGGTCGGCCTGAACAGATATCGCGCCAGGCGTGATCCCTAGCAAACCGGTCAGCAGAAAAAGCGCTTCCCGCCGCGCGTCTTCCCGCGAGCGTGCGGCCAAGACATCGCGGCCGCGTTCCAGGGCCGCCCGCACAGAGAGTGGCGCCGCCTCTGTATGACCCGATTCTGAACCGTCCGGCCTCTCCGGTTGCCGGCGACTCATGCGCTCAGCCGTTCCTCCCGGCGCGCAACCCGCAGTTCCCGTAGCAGCTCGTCGAGGTTTCCGTCCAGGATCTCCTGAAGACGGTGCAGGGTGAGGCTGATACGATGGTCTGTGACGCGGCTCTGGGGAAAGTTGTAAGTACGGATTTTGGCTGAACGATCGCCTGTGCCGACCTGCATGCGGCGCTGCCGCGCCCGCTCCGACTCCTGCTCCGCGATCTTCACATCCAACAGACGGCTGCGCAGCACCTTCATCGCGCGGGCTTTGTTCTTGTGCTGCGACTTCTCGTCTTGGCAGGTAACGACGAGCCCCGAAGGAACATGAGTGATGCGAACGGCCGAGTCGGTGGTGTTGACGCTCTGGCCGCCGGGCCCGGAGGAACGAAAGACGTCCACCTTCAAGTCTTCCGGATTGATTTCGACATCTACGTCCTCGGCTTCGGGCAGGACGGCGACCGTCGCCGCCGACGTGTGAATGCGCCCCTGGCTCTCCGTTTCCGGCACCCGCTGAACTCGATGCACGCCCGATTCGTAGCGCAGAGCACCGTAGGCGTTCTTGCCCCGGACGACGAAGACGACCTCCTTGAGGCCGTTGAGCACGCCTTCGCTGGTGGACAGGACCTCGACCTTCCAGCCCTGCTTTTCGGCGTAGCGGGAATACATGCGATACAGATCGGAGGCGAAGAGACCCGCCTCGTCACCACCGGTGCCGGCCCGGATCTCGATGACGGCGGCGCGATCGTCCAGTGGGTCGCGCGGCGTCAGCAAGTCCCGGATCTGCGCCTCGAGCTGCTCGAGTCGCACCTGCAGATGCTCGGCTTCTCCCTGCGCGAGCTCGCGCAGGTCGGCATCATCGGCGCCTTCGCTCAGCTCTCGCGCTTCACCTAGCTCCTGGCTGAGCTTCAGGTACTCGGAGCCCACGCCCACGATCTGTTCGAGCGCGGAATGCTCCTGAGCTACCGCCCGCAACCGTTCGGTGTCGGAGATTATCTCGGGCTTGGCCAGCTGGCGTCCGAGCTCCTCGCGGCGCTCGATGGCCTCCTGGACCTTCCCTCTCAGGACCTCGAGACTGGACATCTACTTGAATTGAAGGCCGCGCTAGAGGCGGCCGGGTCCCCGATTTTACTCAGTCTTCTCGTCGCCAGCCGATGCTGCCACCGGCTCCGACTTAGCTGCAGCCTTCGCGGCCTTCGCGGCCTTCGCGGCCTTCGCTTTGCCGGCCTTCCCCTTCTGGCCCTCGTACTTGCGGCGGAACCTCTCGACACGGCCAGCGGTGTCCACCAGCTTCTGCCGACCGGTGAAGAAGGGGTGGCAGCGCGAGCAGATCTCCACATGGATCGAGTCCAGCGTGGACCGTGTGGTGAAGCTGCTCCCGCAGGCGCACGTGACCGAAGCGGTCTTGTACTCGGGGTGAATTCCTTCTTTCATCCCACTACCCTGAGTCCGAGTTTTCGTAAGAAAAGCAACGGCCCCCACGGGGGCCGTCATCCCGGGATCAAATCTATCAGGCCGCTCGCCCGGTGCAAGCAGGCCGCTCTCTTTGTAATCTTTATTACGAACCGACCGGCACCTCGGCGCCCCTGCGCCGCCCACGCCACCATGAAACCACCAGCAGGAAGACAGCCGAGGTGGCCGCCAACCAACCCGGCCAGTCACCGAATCGGCTGAAGACGGTCAAGCCGTCCACCGTCTCGACCGTCGCGATGCGGGCATCCGGCTGAAAGAGCGGAGTCGCGTCGTACATGCGTCCGCGAGGGTCCACGAACAGCGAGACACCCGTATTGGCCGACCGAGCGATGCCGACGCGGTTCTCGATCGCCCGCATGACCAGGTGGGCCGGATGCTGAGAGAGAGCACTCGTCCGGCTCCAGATGGGATGCTCGCGCCCGAACCAGGCGTCATTAGTGATGTTCACGAGGAAGTCGGCGCCTTCGCGCCGGTACGTTCGAGACAGGCCCGGGAAGATCGACTCGTAGCAGATGAGGACGCCAAAACTCGAGCCGTCCAAGCTCATGACTGGCTCTTCGGCACCACGGCCGAAGCCACCGAACCAGCGGAGGAAGGCCGCCAAGTCGCCTACGAGCGGAACCTGTCGGCCGCGAAGCTTGGCCCGCAGGTCGCGAAGCCACTCGATGGGTATGAAGGGCACGCGTTCCACGACGGGCACGAGGTATTTCTTGCGATACAGCCCAGAGGTCATGCCCTGGCGGTCGAGCAGCAGCGCGGCGTTGTAGTTGTCGTAGTCGTCGTCGCCGTACCGCTCGAAGTCCAGTCCTCCGAAAAGGAGCCCCGCGTCGTTATCGCGAGATAGCGATGCCGCCCAGAACATCCACTCCTCGGCCAGTCGGAAGTAGTAGGGGAGCGCAGTTTCCGGCCAGACGATCAAATCGACGGGCGCCGCATCGTCCAAGGCCGTCGCCGTCAGATTCGCGAGGGCGATTCGGCTGCTGTCCTGCGCCGCTTCCCGTTCGAGCTTGAGATCCTCGGGGATGTTCGGCTGTACGACCAGTACCCGGGCTGCCGCGCGTGTTTCGAGTGTGTGCCACCGGGCTAACGAATAGCCGACGGGCAACCCGACGAGGAGGACGAGCGCCAGGGACCAACGCCGCCAGCGCAAACGCAAGCCATCCAGCCACCACTCGGCCAGAAGGCCGTTGATCGCTACAAGCCAGACGGTGACTCCCCTCGCCCCGGTGATGTCGGCGAACCCGATGAGGGAGGGAAACCCGGTCAGCGAGCTTCCGAGTCCCAGCCAGGGAAAGGCCAGGTCACCGAGCTGCGCGCGCAGCCATTCCGCGGTGGTCCAGAAGATGGGCAGCAGAATCCAGAACGGCAGCGAGTATCGAGTCCGGAATCGGTGTATCGCCCACCCTGCGCCGGCGAGGAACGTCGAGAGGACGACTACGGCGATGATGTACCCGAGCAGCGACAGCCAGGTATAGTAGACCAGAGCCGCGAACAGCCAGTAGAGCAGCGTACCGTAGAAGACGGCACCCATCCAGAACGTGGCGCGCCGGACCGAGACAGAACCCGAGCGGTCGGCCGGGCATCCCGCCACGAACACTAGGTACGGGACGAGCGCCACGAATGGCGGGATCAACAAATGAAAGGGTGGAAAGGAGAGGGTGAGTAGAACCCCGCTGACTACCGGAAGACCGATTTCCTTTCCCCGAGGCAAGACGGGGTGTTTCACAGAACGATCTCTCGACCCTCTTCCGTCGATCTGTAGCAGGCATCGACGATGCCGAGCAGCACCTCTTGCTCCTCGGGAAGCGGTTCCTCTCGCACGCCCTGAATCACCCTCATGAAGTACTCGAGCTCGCGCCGGTAGGACGCCCGGAACACGTTCTCCGTGCCCGGCGCCAATCTGGGCGTGACATCCACGATCTTCCCGCCGGTCTCTTTCTGCACCATGAACGGCGACAACGACCCGAAGCCCGTGGCGCCCATGGCAGCCAGCGTATGACGATCATCGACGGCGGCCAGATCCCAGCTCACTTCGACGCTGCAGGTCACATTACCCTCGAGCCTCATCAGGATTACCGCCGAGTCGTCGACGCCGTCGTCGTCCCGGTCCAGCAAGTACGCAGTGAGACGCTCGGGAGCAGGGTAGTCGAGCATCCAGAGGCAAGCGTCCAGGTTGGTGACGCCCAGGTCCATGACCACGCCACCACCGCGCTCCTGACTTCGGCGCCACTCGCTCACTCGCGGGCGCCGCGCGAGACGTCGTTGCCAACTGGAGTGAACGTGGAAGATCTCGCCCAACTCGCCCGCCTGGATGAACCGCCGCAGCGCCCAGGCATCGGGGCGGAAACGATGATTGTTGGCGACCATCAGGTTGCGGCCGCTCTGTTTCGCGACCGCCAGTGTCCGGGCAACCTGCTCGCGGCTGGTACCGAGGGGACGCTCGCAAAGGACATCGGTTCCGGCCTGCAGAGCGAGTTCTGTTTGTTCGGCGTGCAGATGGTTGGGCGTACACACAACGACCGCGTCGAGTCCCTCATGCTCGAGGAAGTCCGCGGCCGAGGAGTAGACGGCCGGTGAACCGTGACGATCCGCGACCAGCTCGGCCTTGGTGCGGTTGTCGTCGCATATGGCAACCAACTTCACGCTCGTCATCTCCGACAAGATCGGGAGATGGACCAGCTGCGCGATGGCTCCGCAGCCTATGACTCCGACTTCAACGGCGTCTTTCTCAGCCATGACTATCCGCGGTCCTTCCAGGTCACGAGGTCGGCGATCCCCCGTCTTGCCAGTCCGGCGTCCAACTGATCGCCCCTTCGTTGCTCGACTCCCGCACGGGAGCCGGTTCCACTTCCTCGATCAATTCCAGCAGAGCGTCGACGATCTCCGCCTCGGGGACTTTTCGGGCTACCTCCCCGCGCACATACAGCAGTCCTTCACCCTTCCCTCCGGCGATACCGATATCGGCTTCCCGCGCCTCGCCTGGTCCATTCACAGCGCACCCCATCACCGCCACCGTAAGCGGCTTGCGGATGTTCCGCGTCCGTTCCTCCACTTCGTTGGCCAAGCGTATCAGGTCGACCTGGAGGCGACCGCATCCAGGGCAGGCGACGATGCGAATGCTCTCTCGGCGAAGATCGAGCGACTCGAGGATCGTGCGGGCCGCGTGGACTTCCTCCACCGGGTCGGCCGACAGCGAAACGCGCAGCGTGTCACCGATCCCTTCGGCCAGTAGGGTTCCAATCCCAATGGCCGACTTGATGTTTCCGGCACGCGGCGTGCCCGCCTCCGTCACGCCCAGATGGAGGGGATAGAGGAACTCACGAGCGGCCAAGCGATAGGCGTCGATCATCAGCGGCACGTGAGAAGCCTTGAGCGAGATCACGATGTCCTCGAAGCCTTCGTCCTCCAGCAGACCGACATGGCGTCGCGCGCTTTCGACCATCGCCTCCGCCGTGGGGCGCCCGTACTTCGCCAGAAGATCGCGCTCGAGCGACCCGGCATTGACCCCCACACGGATCGGCAAGCCCCGTTCGCGAGCGGCATCGACCACCGCCCTCACGCGAGATGCATCACCGATGTTGCCTGGATTCAGCCGCAATTTGGCTACACCGGCCTCGGCGGCTGCGATGGCGAGCTTGTAGTTGAAGTGGATATCGGCCACCAAAGGAACCGGCGAGTTCGCCACTAATTCAGGCAACCGGTCCGCGGCTTGCTCGTTCGGCACCGCCGTACGGACGATATCGACGCCAGCCTCGGCCAATCGCTGAATCTCGTCAATAGAGCTGGCGACGGCCACAGGGCTGGAAAGCGTCATCGATTGGATGGATACTGGCTCGCCGCCTCCGATGGGCACGTCTCCGACCATCACCCTGCGCGTGCGTTCACGGTGCGGAATCTCAGAATCTATCGCAATCTGTTTCATCGCGGCTCTCGTAACCGATAGCAGCTGCAGCCTAGCTCGTAGAATCTAGGCCTGCTCCGCCACCTCCGCGAGCGACCGATCCACGGCTTCGAGGGTCTGGTCGATATCGGCGTCGCTGTGGGCCGTAGAGATAAACCCCGCCTCGAAGGGCGAAGGCGCGAAGAACACCCCAGCCTCCAGACACTTACGATAATACGCCGAGAAGAAATCTCTGTTCACCTGCAGGGCGTCCGAGAAGTTGCGGACGGGCCCATCGCACAGGTACACGCCCCACATCGACCCCACGGCCGAGCCCGTCGCCGGTACGCCGTGTCGGCCGGCGGCATCGATGATACCGTTGACGAGGCGAGTTGCACTTTCCTGCAAGGCCGGGTAGGGCTGCTCGCGCTCGAGGACTTCAAGCTGAGCCAGGCCCGCCGCCATCGCGACCGGGTTCCCGGACAGCGTACCCGCCTGGTAGACGTCGCCCTCCGGGGCGACTTTGGCCATGATGTCACGCCGGCCGCCGTACGCGCCGACCGGGAAGCCGCCGCCGATCACCTTGCCCAGCGTGGTCAGGTCGGGATGGACCCCGTATCGCTCCTGCGCACCGCCCAGCGCAACCCTGAAACCAGTCATGACCTCGTCGAAGATGAGCAGCGCGCCCACACGCCGTGTCTCTTCGCGCAAGAATCCGAGGAAGCCGGCCTCCGGGGCAATCAGGCCGGCGTTGCCCACCACGGGCTCCACGATGACCGCGGCCAGCTTGTCGCCGTGTTGGTTCAACGCCTCGATGATGGCCTGGCGATCGTTGAACGGCACCGTGAGGGTCAGGCGGGTGATGTCCTGAGGGACGCCGGGCGACGTCGGCAGCCCGAGCGTAGCCAGCCCCGACCCCGCTTTCGCGAGAAAGCTGTCGCCGTGGCCGTGATAGCAGCCTTCGAACTTCAGGATCAGGTCGCGCCCGGTGAAAGCCCGCGCCACACGAACCGCCGACATCGTCGCTTCGGTACCGCTGTTCACGAAGCGGACCACCTCGATCGAAGGGACGCAGCCGATGACCTTCTCGGCGAGCTCGACTTCCTCGGGAGTCGGCGTCCCGTAGTGCGTGCCCTTGCGGACGGCACGCTCCGCGGCCTCGGTGACTTCGGGGTGCGCGTGACCCAGAATCAGAGGGCCCCAAGAGAGCACGTAGTCTATGTACTCGGCGCCGTCTACATCGCGCAGCCGTGACCCCTTTCCGCTCGCCGTGAAGAACGGCTGGCCACCGACCGCGCCGAATGCACGGACGGGCGAGTTGACACCGCCCGGTGTAACGGTCCGAGCGCGATCGAACAGATCAAGTGACGCTTTCCCAGGTGTCATCTTCCCCATGCGGTTTGAAGGTCCAGTGATAGCGGCTCGACGTAATCTGCCGGACGCCGCGCCACCCGAATCCGCTCGCTGGCCACAGCCCACAGGTCCGCATCGTCCGCGTTCACCACGGTGGCGCGGGCGAGGTCGCCGGGCGCGAGCTCGAAATCGGGGGCGCTAAGGTATGTCGATCCGTCGATTTCGAAAGCCTGGCTGCGTGATCGGGCCTCAATGTCCCGCGCCCCATCTTCCCCATCCGGGCAATGGTCCACGATCACTTCCATCTGACTACCGATCAGGGCCCGATGTCGAGAGGCCACAATCGAGCGCTGCAGTTCGCTGACGATTCCCAGCCGTTCCATCTTCAGCGAGTCGGGCACCGGATCCGGCAGCTCCGTTCCCGGCGTGCCTGGTTGGGGTGAGTACGCGAATACGCCGAGGTGATCGAACTGTACCTCATCGATGAAGTCGAGCAACTCCTCGAAATCCTCTTCGCTCTCGCCTGGAAACCCGACCACCACGGTGGTGCGCAGCGTCAGATCGGGTATCTCCTTCCGCAACCATGCGATCTTGTCCCGCAAGCGGTGCGGCCGCTCCGGCCGTCGCATACGCTCCAGCATGCTGGCGCTGGCGTGCTGGATCGGCATATCGATATAGGAAAGGAGCCTCTCCTCCCCGGCGATAAGTTCGACGAGCGCCGGCTGCAATCCAGCCGAATAGACGTAGAGCAGCCGGAACCAGGGCAGATCGGTTTCCTCGATCAACCGCTCGAGCAACCCGTAAAGTCCAGGTTGGCCGGGCATGTCCCGGCCGTAATGAGCCAGGTCTTGGGCAACGAGATTGAGCTCGACTACACCGCGTGCCTCCAAGGCCCGCGCCTCTTCCACCAGCCGCTCCAGGTCGAAGGAACGATGGCGTCCGCGCCAAAGCGGTATGGCGCAGAAGGCACACTTGTGGTCGCAGCCTTCGCTGACCTTCAGGTACGACAAATGCCTCAGGCCGCCCGCGGGTAGGCGCGAGCCCGGGTGTTTGTGCACGCGACCGTCGAGCAGTCCACGCATCACCAATTGCGGCACCAGATCCGGCAGGTCCCGCAGACCCAGGAACAGATCCACTTCAGGGATCGATTGCTGCAGCTCCAGCCGGTATCGCTCCACCATGCAGCCGACCGCTACGAGGGCGCGGAGTTGGCCGATGTCCTTGAGACGTGCTGCTTCGAGCAGTGTCTCGATCGACTCTTCCTTCGCCGCATCGATGAAGGCACACGTGTTGACCAGCAAGATCTCGGCGTCGGCGGGCTCGGGTGTAAACGTCGCGCCGTGGCCAACCAGCGTGGCCACCATGCGTTCAGAATCTACCGTGTTTTTGTCACACCCAAGCGTTACGACGGAAAACTTCACCGTGTGAACACCTCGACGCCCGGTGGTGGGGAGAAGCGGAAGAGATCGTCCGACAGATCGATGCCCGCCCGCACGTTCTGAAGCGTAATGGTCCGGATGGTCTCGTTCTCTTCGTATACTTCAAACTTTCGTACCAGAAAATCCGCTGCGTCCACCCAGACACGGACCAGGGTGTAGGGGGCATCGAACTTCGGGACAAGCGAGAGGAGGTGGGCCGAGCGGTCGCCGACTTTGTCCAACTCCACGTAGGTGGCCACGTAACGCTCCGTCGGGTTCACGAGGAACTGTCCACCCAAAGTGGCGCTCTCGGTCGTGTGGATCGCGGTTCGCACGACCTGGTCGGGCTGCGCGCTCGGATAGTACATCCAGAAGTACTCACCGTCGGCGACCACCAGATCGCCTTCTGGCTGCTCGAATTTCATCAGGAAATAGTTCGGCTTCTTCTGGAAGACGACCCCACGTCCTTCCTTCTCCCGCTCCAACGCCCGGATCTCGATCTTCTGTATGAAGTCGGAGCGTAACGTGTTCACGTGCTGATAGGCGTCCGCCGCTTTCGCGAGGACGTCCTCAGCCTTTTCATCGTCCTGGTACGCGTGCGTTCCCAGCACCGCCACCAAACAAACAAGCAGGATCCGTAGTTCGCTCATCATCACTAACCGACCCGATCTCTCCCGTTTCTGACTGAACAGATTCTGTCTAGCTCGTGAAGTGTAATCAATACTTCTCTTGGTTTCGACCCCTCAGGCGGCCCAACGATCCCCGCATGCTCCAACTGGTCGACGATGCGAGCGGCGCGGCCGTATCCGACCTTCAAGCGCCGCTGCAGCAGGCTGGTCGAGCCTTGCTGATGCTGGATGACTACCTCGGCCGCACGGCGGAATAGCGGATCCCGCTCCTCGGCACCCTCCCCGCCGATCTCCAGTTCCGCTTCCTCGAGCTCGCGTTGCCGGACCGACTCGATGATATCCTCCTCGGCCCTGATCCGTTCGGCCTCTTCCTCCTCGGCGCGTGCACGATACCACTCCATCAGGCGCTCGGTGTCTTCGGTCGACACGAACGTCCCTTGAATGCGAACCGGCTCGGCCTGGCCGGGTGGCATGAACAGCATGTCGCCGTTGCCCAGTAGAGTCTCAGCCCCGTTCTGGTCGATGATCGTGCGGCTGTCGACCTTGGACGCGACTCGAAAGGCTGCGCGGCACGGGAAGTTCGCCTTGATGAGCCCAGTGATCACGTTCACCGACGGCCGCTGTGTGGCGACCACCAGGTGGATACCCGTGGCACGCGCCTTCTGTGCCAGGTAGGCCAGAGGACGTTCCACCTCCGCTTGCACGGTCATCATCAAGTCGGCCAACTCGTCAACGACCAAGACGATGTATGGGAGGATCTCAGGTTCCTCTACTTCGCCGCCGCCATAGGAATCCGGTGCGCGGATCGTCGTAAGCCTTGCGATCCGGCTGTTGAACTCGCGCAGATTGCGACAGCCGTTCGCCGAGAGCCACTCGTAGCGCCGCTCCATCTCGTACACCAGCCACTTGAGCGCGGCCGCCGCGTCGTTGTTGTCGGTCACTACCGGGTGGCGGAGATGGGGCAGAACGTTATAGCCGCCCAGCTCCACCATTTTGGGATCGATCAGCAGCAACCTCAACTGCTCCGGCGTGTATCGATAGATCAAGCTGGAGATGATGGCATTGATGCAGACCGACTTCCCCGAACCTGTCACGCCGGCGATGAGGAGGTGCGGCATCTGCGCGAGGTCATACACGTCCGACCGTCCGCTGACATCCTCGCCGAGAGCAATCGGCAGCTGGGCCCGACTGGTTCGGTACGCCCTAGAGTCTAGTATTTCGCGCAGGTAGACGACTTTCCGTTCGGGGTTAGGCACCTCGACGCCGACAGCTCCCTTGCCGGGGATGGGCGCGATGATTCTCACCGAGGGCGCCTTGAGAGCTAGCGCCAGATCGTCGGCGAGAGCGGCGATCTTCCCAACCTTGACTCCAGAAGCCGGCACCACCTCGAACTGGGTGACCACCGGCCCGGTCGTGCGTCCGGCGATCTTCCCTTCCACCTTGAAGGTCCCAAGAGTGTCAACAAGGGTTTCGCCCAAGCGGGCCAACGCTTCTTCGCTCACGGTGTACTTCTGAGCGGGGGGCGGTGACAGGAGCTCGAGCGGTGGCAGCTGCGAGGCAGGAAGGTCGGCCACAGGTATCTGCGCGCCAGCGGACTCCGGCTTCCCGACCTTTCGCCGCCGGGGCGTCGTTGCGCCAGCGGATGCCTGCGCCACCTCGTCCGCGCCCGCCTGGATGTCCGGTCCTGATTCGAGCCGGGCAAGCAATCCGCGCGAGGGCCGCCGGCTCAATCGCTGCACCGTGCTACCGACCACTTGCGAGGCCTGCCGCCACACGCCTGAGATCCAGGCCGCCGCCGCCGATCCTGCTCCCATGGCCGCCCTGGCGCTCCCGCCGGCGGAGATGGTGCCGTCCTTGACGGCGCCGGCACCGCGGGCGATTGCCTTGAACGGCGCCATGCCCAGTGTAGCGATCACGCCCGTCACCAGAAGCACAAACAGCAGAAGCGCTGAACCCAACCAACCGATCGCCAACGCCAGCAGTCCCCCTGCCCAAGAACCGTAGCTGCCAGCCAGCCAAACGGGGCCTCCCCCCGCAGGATAGGCGAGGGCGGACGCCAGAGGCGGGACGAGGGCCAGGAGGATCGCGAAGAAGAAGGTCCAGCGCGTAGTCTCGGCACGTTCCAGTACGCCGAGGCTCCAGACTCCCCACAGGATCGGGAACAGAGGAACGACTGCGGCGGCTACGCCGAAAGCGCCGACCAGTGTACCGGAGACCGCCGCCCCCACGGGCCCGACGACGTTACCGGAAGGAAAAAGGTCGGCGAACCCATCACCGAAGAAACCGTCCGGAACCAGGCTCAGCAGCGTGAATAAGCCGACCGCGCCAAGGCCAATGCCAATCAAGACGCGCCGCGTGCGGTCCCCCCCACCATCACCCATCTCTCACCTCATCGCCACCGTCTGTCTACGTCCCGCGTTCCCAAAGCAGCTACGATTCGAGTCTTGTGACCTTTCGATCCAGAAAGACAGGAATCTCGGGCATCGAATCCATACGGGCGCACAATTCAATATCGTCTGCCTGGCCAATCTCTTCCAGGCCGCGACCCGCTGCCGTTGCACGCAAGAACTCGACGGTCACGGGTGCCAATTCCTGTGCGAGCGCGACGGCAGCGATCGCGCCGTCGCCGAGTTCGGTTCGCGAAGCCGGTCCCGCGTGCCCCGGCTGGCGGCCGCTGGTGCAAGCCTCGACGAGCATACCGGCACACAGGGCATCATCTACGCTTACCCTCCCGGCACGCCCAGCACACACTACGAGGGCGTCTTCCTCCGTCTCTCGCAGGCAACGAGCCACCAAGCTCAGGTTGGTGAATGCCGCAACGTACACTCTGCGGGCGGCGGCCATGGATGCGAGAACCCGAGTCCCGTTCGTGGTCGACATGACGATCGTGCGGCCGTCGACAACGTCCGGCGCGTACTCGGCCGGGGAATTGCCCAAATCGAAA
The DNA here is from genome assembly GCA_039589375.1 of Gemmatimonadota bacterium. Taxonomy (GTDB): domain Bacteria; phylum Gemmatimonadota; class Gemmatimonadetes; order Palauibacterales; family KS3-K002; genus JASFMO01. The sequence continues at coordinate 14,089 of JBDHHL010000008.1, forward strand.
GCCTTCGATGCGGATGCCGCCGCGTTCACCGGACAGTAGCACTTCGCCGCGGCCGAGCGAGTTCGCAAGTCGCATCGCCTCCTCTGTGGAGGCTGCCGGGACCACAGAACGGGCGCCGTGGTAAATTGCGGTTATTATGCTCGTGGCCGCGCGCAACACGTCGATGAGAACAGCAGTGCGGTCCTGAACCGCAACATGCTCCAACTCATGCGGAGTCCAGAGCACGTCTATCTTCATCAGGCCTCCGCGAGCCGTCCCGACGGCACAAAGCTCTCCAAGAAACTGGTATCGAAATCGCCCGCGCGGAAATCCGGATGGTCCAGCACTTCGTGCAAGAATGGAATGGTCGTCTTCACACCTTCGATGATGAACATCTCGAGCGCGAGCCGAGCACGCGCGATGGCTTCATCGCGCTTCGGTGCTCGGACAATCAGCTTGGCGATCAGCGAGTCGTAGTAAGGCGGTATCGTGTAGCCGGAGTAGACGTGCGTGTCTACCCGTATGCCGAATCCACCCGGCGGATGGAAAGTCGTGATCGTTCCCGGATTCGGCCTGAAATCGTTCGCTGGGTCCTCGGCGTTGATCCGGCATTCGATGGCGTGACCGCGCAATTCCACGCCATCGGGAATCGACAGATGTTCCCCGGCGGCAACCCTCAACTGTTCCTTGAGCAAGTCGTAGCCGGTGACCTCTTCGGTGACCGGATGCTCCACCTGGATCCGTGTGTTCATCTCGAGGAAGTAGAAATTCAGGTCGCGATCTAGAAGGAACTCGACCGTTCCGGCGCCCACGTAGCCGATGGCCTCCACGCCGAGGATCGCGGCCGCTCCCATCTCACGTCGCAGCTTGGCATCGAGAGCCGGGCTCGGCGATTCCTCGATCAGCTTCTGGTGGCGACGCTGGATCGAGCAATCACGTTCTCCCAAGTGCACCGCTCGGTTGTAGCGGTCGCCGAGCACCTGGATCTCCACGTGGCGCGAGCCTTCAACGAGCTTCTCGACGTAGAGGTCGCCGTTTCCGAAGGCCGCTTCCGCTTCGGTTGCAGCCATCACGAACAGGCCATCGAACTCCTCCGCGCTGCGGGCGATGCGCATACCCTTGCCACCGCCGCCGGCAGAGGCCTTGATCATGACAGGGAACCCAATCTCCTCTGCCATCTTTCTCGCCAAGCGCGGGTCCGTGAGCGCCTCCTCGGTTCCCGGAACCACTGGAACGCCAGCCTCGATCATCGTGCGGCGCGCGGCGACTTTGTCGCCCATCCGCCTGATCTGTTCCGAAGTCGGCCCGACGAAGACGATGTCCGAGCGCTCGCAGATCTCGGCGAATTCCGCGTTCTCGGCAAGAAAGCCGTAGCCAGGATGAATCGCGTCGGCACCGGTGATCTCAGCCGCCGCGATTATGCGCGGTATGTTGAGGTAGCTGTCCGGCGGCCGAGGAGGGCCGATGCAGATGTCCTCGTCGGCGAAGCGCACATGCAGCGACTCGCGGTCCGCTTCAGAGTGTACCGCCACCGTCGGCACACCCAACTCGTGGCATGCCCGAATGACGCGGAGCGCGATCTCTCCGCGATTCGCGATCAGGACTTTCTGGAACAAGGTCGATTCCTTGCTGGAGCTTTCGAGCGGCGCTGAGCTACAACCGAGTATCAGTCGGGCGAGATGCGGAAAAGGACCTGACCGTACTCGACGGGCTCGGCGTTCTCAACAGCGATCTCGCTTATGACGCCGCTCACCTCTGCCTCCAACTCGTTCATCAGCTTCATCGCCTCGAGAATGCAGAGGGTCTGCCCGACCTTCACGCGATCTCCGACTTCGACGAATGGATCCGCGTCCGGCGCTGGCGCGCGATAGAACGTGCCGACCATCGGCGATGTTACCTCCGTCAGCCGCGAAGTCTCGGCCTCGGCGGCCGCCGACTCCGTCTGGGCCGGTGGAGCAGCGGCCTGGCTCTCCGTCACCGGCGAGCCGGCGGACGCGCTGGAACCCACCTGCGACTGCATGGAAAGCGGCGCCGTGCCGATCGCATTCCCGGAGATACCACCCAAAACGGAGGGACTCTTCGAGATGCGGATCTTCGTAGCCCAACGCGAGATCTCCAACGTATCGATGTCGCTGTTCTCGACGGTCTCGATAAGCTGCTTCAAATAAGCCAGATCGATCATGAGCTCACCCGCTCCAAGTACTTGTTCTCCCGCCGATCAACTTTCAGCACGTCACCGATCTCGATGAATAGCGGCACCTGCACGACGGCACCGGTCTCGAGTTTCGCGGGTTTCGTTCCGCCCTGCGCCGTATCTCCCCGCACGCCCGGCTCTGTCTCTACAACCTCGAGCTGGACAAAGAACGGAAGCTCTACTGAAAGGGCCTCACCTTCCCGGGTAAGGGCCTCGCAGACCATGTTCTCCTTCAAGTAGACGAGCTGGTCCTCGCCGATCGTGTCGGCAGGCAAGGGAATCTGCTCGAATGTCTGCTCGTCCATGAAGTAGTAGAACTGCCCATCCGTGTAGCTGTATTGCACGGGCCGCCGCACGAGGCGAACCTCCTCCACCTTTTCGCCGGCACGGAAGGTTTGTTCCGTTACAGCGCCGCTGAGTACGTTCTTGAGCTTGGTGCGGACGAAAGCGCCGCCCTTGCCAGGCTTGACATGCTGGAAATAGGTGATCGTGAAGAGTCCACCGTCAAGCTCTATGACCATGCCGTTTCTGAAATCTGCTGTCGTCGCCATCTTCCTCGGTTGATTCTCGATTACCTGCAGTTGTCCGGAAAATAGAATCTACGAAGGCAGGGACAGGAGCCGGTCCCTTTCCAGATCGACCAACGCTCGCGGCTGCCCGTTCGTTATCACCACGTCGTCCTCGACCCGGATCCCGCCCCAGCCTGGAAAGTAGAGACCAGGCTCCACAGTAACAACCATGCTCTCCGCGAGGCTTTCCTCGCTGGTCCTGCCCAGGCGCGGACTCTCGTGCACGTCGAGGCCTACGCCGTGCCCGGTCCCATGGGGGAATCTAGCCTCGATGCCCTCGCGCTCGAACACCCGGCGTGTGGCCGCATCCACGTCGGCGCCGCTCGCGCCCCCCGTCAGAGCGCCGCAAGCCGCCCGCTGAGCTTCGAGGACCAGCCCGTATCTGTCTCGTTGGAGGTCCGATGACTCTCCTACCACGAATGTGCGTGTTAGGTCGGAACAGTAGCCACTCCAGCGGGCCCCGAAGTCGCAAAGCAGCAGTTCGCCTCTCTCCAGTCTCCTCGTACCCGTCGCGGCGTGAGGCAGCGCGGTTCGGGCACCACTCGCTACAATCGTATCAAAAGCCGGGCGCTCCGCACCCAAGTGGACCATGCGATAATCGAGTTCGGCCGCGATGTCAGTTTCACGCACGCCCGGTTTCACTAGTGGCAGGGTAGCTCGTAAGGCCTCGGCCGCGATCGCGGCGGCCTTCTCCATTGCGGCGATCTCGTTCGCGTCCTTCACCGCCCGCAGCTTCTCGACCACGCCAGAGATCGATTTCCACTCCAGCGAGTCCGCCTCCTCGGCGATGCGCTGCCACTGATCGTAGGCGAGATGCTGGCCCTCGAACCCAAACGTGGCACCGGCGACGCCCTGGCCAGCCCGTTCGGCTAGAGCCGCCAGGACTCCTTCCCGAGCCACAAGCAATTCGAACCCCACATCGTCGGCCAGTTCTTCGTGGGCCTGCTGCTCGTAGCGTCCGTCGGTCGCAAAGACGACCTGCTCCGGGCCGAGCAGCAGGAAGCCACTGGAACCGCTGAATCCCGTGAGATAGCGCACGTTCGAGAGACTGCTGACCAACAGCCCGTCCAGGCCCAGTTCCGTCACGCCGGCACGAACGCGCTCGATCCTGTGGGCCGCTGTACTCGTGCTCATCGGCGACGAAGGTACGCGACGATCCCTTCCAATGCGAGCACGTAGCTGTCTGCCGCGAACCCTACGACGAGCCCGACGGCAAGGTCAGATAGGTAGGAATGATGGCGAAAAGGCTCCCGGGCGAAGACGTTGCTGAGATGCACCTCCACGAACGGCTGGCCCGTGGCCTTGAGCGCATCCCGGATGGCGACGCTGGTGTGAGTGTAACCCGCGGCATTGACCAGCAAGCCGTCGAAACTCGACTCGGCCTGTTGAATCCAGTCGACGAGTTCGCCTTCCAGGTTGGATTGGAAGAAGGTGACTGCGACGCCAAGCTCCCCCGCCCGCTCGGAGACCCGGCGATTGATGCTCTCCAAGTCTTCGTGGCCGTAGGTCTCCGGCTCGCGACGCCCCAGGAGGTTCAGATTGGGGCCGTGCAGAACGCCGAGTGTCAGCGCTTGAGGCTTCTCAGCCACTCCTGGAATTGTTCGAGGTCCTCGGTGCCGGAAGGCTCGGGAGCCGCCTGAGGCTGGCTCGCTTCCACCGGAACAGCTGGATTCTGATTCTTCGACAGCGACTCCGCGTCGAAAGTCAGCAGGTCGGCCAGATAACCTTCCATCGTTGGCGACTCGACTTCCTCCCCCGTACCTGCCTCGGCAATCGGAATGTGAGCCCCGACGTCTGCTATGCCGTCATCGCCCAAGGGCTGCAATGCTACTTCCTCGTCGGCAACTTCTGTCGCCTCCATACCGGTAAGCTCCCAGATGCTGTCCACGGCTTTGATCTCTGCCATTGCGGCCTGGGCCTCCACCTCCTCGGTCGCCTCCGCCGCGACGATTACGTCCGCAATTGCTTCATCCAGGACCTCGTCCGCGACTTCCTCGGCCACTACATCGGCCGCGACTTCCTCACCCACTACATCGACCGCGACTTCCTCACCCACTACATCGACCGTGACTTCCTCAGCCACTACATCGACCGTGACTTCCTCGGCCACTACATCGACCGTGACTTCCTCAGCCACTACATCGACCGCGACTTCCTCAGGTGCCGGCTCGGGCGCGACGGGATCGACCGCAACAGGCTCAGCCTCGATAACCTCTATCGGCACCGGCTCGCCTTCGATGATAGCCTCCAATTCATCGACAGCCGCAGGCTCGAAAACCCACTCGACATCCGCCACCAGCTCAGCCTGCGGCTCGGGCTCGGGCATCTCTTCGAGACCGAGCTCGGCTTCCATCTCGGTCTCGTCCAACTCCACCTCCACTTCCTCGAGCGGCTCCACCAAGTCCGCGGCGGGTTCTGGAGCTTCTTCGACCGCCGGCGGCTCTACACCCTCGCCTTTCATCGCCAGGACCTCGAACGAGGCCGCGAAGGGATCGAGCTGTTCGAACCCCGCAACAGGAGCCTCGTCCTCGAAAGCGAACGCCTCCACGACCGGTTCGGGCTCAAGCTCCGGCTCCGGCACGGGCGCGCTCGGCGGCTCAGTCTGCACGGCCTCCGTGGTCTCCTCGGCCTCCGCTGTGGGATCCGTCAGCTTCAAGAGCCTGGCCAGTTCCTCTTCCTCAGATTCGGGCTTGGACTCGGCCTCCACGATTCGTGTCAGCTCTGAGATTCTGGCCTTGATGCTCTCGTCGTCGGGGCTCGCCTCGCCCAGTTGCTGATAGACCGCGAGCGAATCGGAGTAAAGCCCCTGCGTGGCGTACAGTTCTGCCATCGTCTCGGTCACCATGCCCCCGCCGGCACCGGCCTCTCCCGCCTCGCCGACAGCTTCATCCGCTGCGTCGTCCTCCCCGGGGATGTCGATAGTGAACTCGGCATCCAGACCCTCGAGAAGATCCTCGGGCTTCAGGTCCTCGGAAGCCTGACCCTCCAGAAGCTCGCCTACAACGAAGCCAGGCGACCAGTCGTCCATGCTCGGCAGGTCCGGGCCCTCTGCCGGGAAGGGATGGCCCCATAGCTCGCCGTCGTCCTCAGCCGCGGCTTCGGCCTCAGTCTCAGCCGGCGCCTCCTCCGCCGACTCGGGACTCAGGTCCGGCTCCGGCTCGCCTTCCGGCGATGCGGCTTCGAATTCGGGGGGCTGCATGAAGTCCGGCATCGCCACATCGAAGTCCCATGCCGGTGGCTCGTCAGAACTCGGCTCGCTCTCGCTGACCGACTCAGGCGTTTCCGGCTCTGCGGACAAAACGTCCAAGGAGAAGCCTCGAACCCCGTCCTCGGCGATGAAGCCCTCGATGGGCTGTGTGTCCGGCTCGTCCTGGCCAACCAGGTCGAGTATGGGCTCTTCCTCAGCAGTCTCGAAGGCAGGCTCATCGGCGGCGGTCGGGGGCAGCTCCTCCGCGGTCGCCTCAAACGCTGGCTCTTCCTCGGCCGCATGCGCCACCTCTTCCGCCATCGCTTCGACCGCCGGCTCTTCCTCGGCGGTTGGCGCGAGGATCTCCTCGGCCGCCAGCTGGATCTCCTCCGGCTCCGGCATTGCGATGTCTGCCTCGGGTACGACCGCCTCTGCCTCCGGCGGAGCGGGCTCGGACGGACCGATGCCCTCCCCTGGAGGCACGATATCGGGCTCGGGCTCCTCTGCTGCCGCGACCGGCTCTGCCTCCACAGCCACCGCTGCCGACTCCTCGGCCTCTGGTGCGTCGGGTTCGCCGGCTGCAGCGTCGAGCCTGCGCAGGCCCTCGCTCGCCTCTTCGCTGCGCGGGTCGACTTGCAGCATCCGCTCGTACCACACCCTGGCGTCCTCGACCAGTCCACGGCGTGCGGCGAGGTCACCCAAAGCTCTCAGCGCGATGAGGTTCTGTGGATCAAGCTCGAGCACCTTGCCGAACTGCTCCTGGGCGTCCGCGAAGCGCTCGCTGTCCAGGAACACGCGCCCGAGGACGTTGTAGGCACTGGTGTAGCTGGGGTGCGTCTTCAGGCCGTGGACGAGCAGGCCCTCTGCCTTCGAGTACTCGCCGGCCCTGCGATACGCGTCTGCCAAGTGGGCGAAAACAAGGCCCTGAGAGTTCTCCGCGTAGCGCTGCTCGAGTTGTAGAATCTCTTTCTGGAGACCGTTATCCGGCGGCATGACAAGAACTCCTCGAAACGGATGGGTTGTGCTTCGGGGGGCCGGGGCTGCAAATATAGCTACCGCAAAGCGTTAGTGTCAACGTCGGGATCATCCGACGACGCCGGGGCGCTACCTGCAACCCGTCGGGCGCGGTGGCTTTTTCGCCGACCTCGGATAAATTCAACGACTCGGACAAATCGGCATACGTAGAGAGGAAGGATCGGCTGTATGCTAAGCTCGATGCGTCGAAACACCAAGATTATCATGCTGGTTGTCGCCATCGCCTTCGTCGGCCTGATGGTCTTCGAGTGGGGCATGGACATGTCTGGCCGTAGCTCGCCGGGAGCAGGAGCCGTCGGCGAGGTCGGCAGCGTGAACGGTACTACGATCAGCTACCAGGTCTGGACTCGCGCCTTCCGCACCTTCACGGACCAAGCCCGACAGCAGAAGGGCTCGGCGCTCAACGACCTCGAGATCGACTACATCGAAGAGCAAACTTGGAACGAATTGATCAGGGAGATCCTGATCGACCAAGAGATCGATCGGCTGGGCATCAAGGTCACCGACGATGAGGTCCGGATGGCCTTTCAGACATCTCCCCCACCATGGCTGGTCAATAACGAGCTCTTCCAGACGGATGGCCAGTTCGATTTCGGGAAGTACCAGGCGTACTTCTCCAGCCCCGCCGTCGACCCGCTACTGCTCAGTCAGATCGAGCAGTACTACCGCGACATTCTGCCGCGTGTTCGGCTCTACGAGGAGGTTGGCAGCGGCATCTACGTGGCCGATTCAGAGTTGTGGCACATCTATCGTGACCGTAGCGAGCAGGTCCAGGTCAGCTACGTCATCTTCGACCCCGAAACGCAGATCGAAGATTCCGAGGTCTCCGTGCCGGACGGCGAGCTGCTGAGCTACTACGAGGAGAACCGCGAGGACTTTCGCCAGCCCGCAACTGCGACGGTGACGGTGGTGGAACTGACTCGCGCGGCCGAGGCTTCCGACACGGCGGCTGCGCTCGAGAGAGCGCGCAACCTTCGGCAAGAGGCCGTGGATGGGGCCGATTTTGTCGAGCTGGCCAGCGCGAACAGCGCCGACGCCGGGTCGGCTGCGCAGGGCGGTGACCTGGGTTGGTTCGGCCGAGGCGACATGACTCCGCCCTTCGAGGCGGCCGCTTTCGAGCTCGAGCCGGGGCAGATCTCGGAGCCCGTTCTCACGGACTACGGATATCACATAATCAAGGTCGCCGAGAAGGAAGACGACCGGGTTCGCGCCTCGCATATCCTGTTGCGGATCGAGATGGCCGGTGGGAGCGAGGACCGGCTCCTGACCATGGTCGATCGTCTAGAGCGCGTTGCGCTGAAGAACGGCCTAGACGCGGCCATCGACTCGGTCGGTACGGCAGGTCGCCAGGTGACACTAACCGAAGGCAGCGACTTCGTGCCGGGGATTGGCCCGTTCAGCCCAGCCACCGGGTGGGCCTTCCACGATTCGACCTTCGCCGGCGATGTCAGCCCCGTGTATGAGACCGACCAAGGGTTCCACGTTTTCGAGCTGGTCCAACGCGCGCCCGAGAGCTACCTGACCTTCGCGGACGCGGAGGCGTCAGTCCGGCGCCGTCTGTTGTCGGAAAAGAAGATCGAGACGTCGCGCTGGCAGGCAGAGCAGATCGCCGTCGAGTTCGCTAGCGGGAGTTCGCTCGAGGAGGTCGCGGCTGCCCACGGCATGGACGTCCAGACCACCGACCTGTTTTCGCGGCTCGACTTCGTGCCGGGCTTGGGGCAGTACAACAAGGTGATCGGCGCTGCGTTCGGCTCGGAGCCAGGCAAGACCTCGGGTCCGTTCGAGTCAGACGGTCGCCTGTACTTCTTACATGTCGTCAACCGGGTCGAGGCGAACCGCGAAGCGTTCGATGCGGGGAAAGAAACGCTCCGTGCCCAGTTGACGATGCAGCGCCGCGAGTCGGCTGTGAATGAGTGGCTCTCCGACCTGCGCGAACAAGCAGAGATTCAGGATTGGCGGAGACAAGCCTTCGTGCCGAGGTCGTAGACCCGACAGCGTACGGCGTAGGTCAGAGCAACATCCGCGATACGTAGGCCACCAGGAGCACTCCGGCCACGCTGAACAGATTCACGTTCAGCGCGATCGGACCCACCGTGATCGCGAGCACAATCAGATCCATACTCAGCGGTCCGACGCTTGCCGACACCGTGGTGGTGAAGAACTCGCGGAAAGGGCCCTCGGGAAGGAACCAGAGGGACAGCTTGGTCAGGATGGCGCCGAGCAGGAAGCCGAGGACCAGAATCGTCACCACCCGCCAAGGCGACCGGGCCGCCGGTCTGGCCAGAAGTCCGTCCCCTCTAGTCACAGGCGCCGCTCCACAGTGTAGTTGACCGCTTCATAGAGAGCCGCGGCGCTCGGGCTTTCAGGCAGATCAGCAATCGCCGCAAGCGCCTCGTCGGCAAAGGCCCGGGCCTTCTCACGCGCGAACTCGACCCCACCTGCAGCCTCGGTCGCCTCGACAACCTGCAATATGGTCCCGTCGTCCGGCTCGGGGTCGGCAAACAGAGCGTTGACGGCCAAGCGCTGCTTGCGGCTGAACCTTGGAAGCGCGGCGATCAAGGGAAGCGTGACCTTGTGCTCGCGCAGGTCCTGTCCGCATGGTTTGCCTGTCACGTCCTGGGTACCGGAATAGTCGAGGATGTCGTCCACAACCTGAAAGGCCATTCCCAGCGCGTAGCCGTATGCTTTCAGCCGGTTGCGGTAGACAGGGTCGCCGACCATGGTCCCCAGCTCGCACGCCGCTGACATCAAAGACGCCGTCTTAGCCCCGATCAGTCGGTAGTAGTCCTCTTCCGTGAACTTGAGGGAGTCATGCATGACAAGCTGCCGCATCTCCCCGACGGTCATGGTATTCGCCGCCTCGGCGAGAACCCCGATCACGTCGACCCGCTCGAGCTTGGTCATCTCCATGACCGATCGAGAGTACAGGTAGTCGCCCATGATTATGGCGACTTGGTGTCCCCACACGGAGTTCACGGTCGGCATTCCACGACGCAACACGGAGTGATCGACGGCGTCGTCGTGAACGAGCGTGGCCAAGTGAACTGCCTCCACGACTGCCGCCAGCAAGCTGGCTTCTTTGGCCGGCTTGCCACCGATCTCGTTGCAGAGGAAGAGCAGCGTGGGTCTAAACAGCTTCCCTCGCTTCAAGAGGATGTAGTCGTTGACTTCCTCGATCAGATCGAACTCCTCCACGACCAAGCGCCGGATAGTATCCGCGAGCCCGTCGAGTCTCTCACGGACAGGTTCCTGAATCCGGTCTAGATCTGGAGGAGCAGTTCGCAGCATATGCGTGCCTCGCCAACGTCATCACGATCGTGGTGAGATAGTCAGGCGCACACTTTAGCGTGGTTAGAGGAGGTTTGTCAAAGGGGTGGTCACTGCCTCAGCGATGACACACGCTGCGAGGCATCTTTGAAGCGAACGTCACAGCCCATCACGCGCTCGTACCATTCGACAGCCGAACCCTTCTCTCCCAACTCTTCGTGGGCACGGCCCATGGCGTAGTAGATCTCGATCAGCTCCTCGTCCTTGTGGCCCGGTGCCTGAACAGCACGTGAAAGGACCTTGACAGCGATTCGGTGGTCGCCCTTTTCGCTGAAGCAAGCCCCGAGCATCTCGATGGCGCGAAGACGGTATTCCGGATTGCGCGCGGCAATCTGGAACTCGGCAATCGCCTCATCCAACAGGCCCATGTCCCTGTAGGCGCAGCCAAGATCGTAATGACTCGAGGAATCTTCCTTCTCGATAGCGTCGGACACCATCGACTTGAACTGTTTGAGCATCTCGGCGAAGTTGACATCCGCTTCGCTCTGCGGGTCAGCTGCAGATACTCGGAAACGCGTGCTCTTCGCCTCTGCCTTCTCTTCCTCGACGACGAGCGAGCGCAAATCGACGTACCGGTCCGTCTCCGGGGATCTCGCGGTTTCCGCCGCCGCTGGTTGCGCACCGGTCGCCGCGCCGCCAAGCAGTTCCAAGGCCGCGGTGGCCCGGCGGTTATCAGGATCCAGCTCCAAGACGCGCGCGTAAACGATCATCGCCTTGTTGCTGGCATCCGTGCGGTCGAGGCAGTCGGCCAGATCGAGATACGCCGGGATCAGCGCACCGCGGTCCTTTGCCATCAGGGCCAACTCCACCCGCTTCTGGTAGGCCCGCACGTCGTTCATGTCGACCTGCAGCAGCTCGTCGATGACCCGCTGCGCGTCTTCGTAGCGGCCCTGGTCCTCGTACGCCTGGGCGGCCTCGCTCAGGTGGCCGATAGCCGCTTCACGATCGCCGGCCTCGAGGAAGGCTTCAGATAGCTCGACGAGGATATCCGGGGTACGGCCGACGGTCTCGAGCTGAGACTCCAGCTCCCGTAGCCGGTCCGCAGGGACAGCGACAGGTTCCGGCTCGGCTTCGACGACCGGCTCGGTAGCCATCGGCGGTCGAGCTTCGACCGGCTCATCAACGGCGACCGGCGGCTCCTCGAGTGGCAGCTCCGCCGGTTCAGGCGGCACCAAGCCGTACTCCTCGTCGGAGAGCTCCGCGGCCTCCGCGACGGCGACCTCCTCTTCGGCAGCCAGTGTCGTCGGCACTATGTCGAGGTCTTCATCTCCGGCCAGCCCCGCTTCCTCCGCCTCGGCCCATTCCTGCGGCTCTTCCAGCGTGGTCGGTACGATACCGACTTCGCCGGATGACACCTCGTCGTCCAGCTCCTCGAACCCACCGGCATCGATGAACTCGGTTGGAACGATCTCCAGGTCTTCTTCGCCCAGAAAAGCATCGTCCAAATCGGTCGCGGCTGCCGTGCCAACCAAGTCCGCCGGTATGTCCTCGAGACCCTCAACGGCCGCTGTTTCACCGCGGGCCATCTCAGCCAGTCGGTCCGGGTCCTCGAGGGTGGTTGGCATGAGCTCGAGCGAAGCTCCCGCGGCTACCGAGTCGTAGGGCTCGCGCTCTGTGTCATCGAAGTCCCCGGCTTCCAAATCAAGCGGGCTCACGCTGTAGGCGCTCAGGTCTTGTTGCGCGAGCGGTCCCTCGGCGACTGGCTCAGCCACAAGATTCTCGGCCACGACAGGCTCGGTTTCCTCGTTGGGCAGCTCAGCAGAGGAAACCTCCGATTCGGTAGGCACAGAATCCGTTTCCCGAGCGGGCGCCGGTTCGGCCTCGGGCTCATCGTAGGGGAGGATCTCCGGCAGATCCATGATGCCCTCGAAGTCAGAGGCGGCCACCGTGGACTCCTCCGGCGGCTCGACCTCCGGATCCCTGTGCGGCGCCATCTGAAGGATCTGGTCTCGCACCTCGTCGGAATCGGCCTCACGGCCTTGCAGACGGAGATCGCGCCACGCCAGGCGCAACTCCTCCACGGCAGCGGCCTGGCGACCATGCCCGAGGAGCTGCTCCGCGATCATCAGCCGGACCTCCGGATCGGACGACACGTTAGCGAACTCGATGAGAGCGGAAAACGCCTCATCCAGCTTGCTAGCCCGCTGCATCCGTTCGGCGTACTCGAGGAAGTGCCTACGGGCATCCGACAGGAACCCCTTCGCAGCCCCGATCTTGCCGAGTTTCAGATAAGCCGAATGCTGGTTGGGCTTGTTGCGGAGAATCTTGTTGCAGAGCGCGATCGCGTTGTTATAGAAGCCGGCGGAGAGATGACCGTCAGCGGCTTTCTCGTAGTGGTAGACCGCCTTGCTGACGTCTCCTATCCGCCGATAGAGATCACCGACACGATTGTAGAGCGCAGGATCGATCTCCCTGCGCGCCTTCCTGTCGGCCTCCATGGCGAGCTCATACGCCTCGATCGCGCGCTTCCAGTTCTCGCGCTGCTCGAAGTCCCTAGCCTTCTGCCTGTATAGAGCTCCCTCTCGCATTCGCTCTCGTCTATACCTTCGTGTCTCTTACCCGCTCAACATGCCCGGATCTTCGTCCAGACGTACGCTTTCCCCGGCCCGAACGACGGTCTTGTGCACCGGATTGCGGCGCCGGCCTGCACATGAGCGCCTGGTGACCTGGCTCGCTCCTCCGTGGTTACGGGGCACACGGTTGCCCGGACCCCACCCAAGCCTATCGCGAACTGCCCATCAAGACAAGGTATGTGCTGCCGCTCTAGACAACCCGTCGTCCCCGCTTCCAGACACCGACGCAATGGTTGCTGCCGTACAAGTAAGGAATCAGACGGTAGTCTGGGACACCGAAGGCAGCAATATCCGCCGGGGCCCCCGGTTCCAAAGTTCCGCGCCCATCTTGCAGCTGCAGAGCCGCCGCTCCGTTCGCCGTCGCAGCAACCAACGCTTCCGCCGGCGACATGCCCAGCGTGCTACAGGCAACGCTCATCACGATCTGCAGGTTGACTGTGGGCGACGAGCCCGGATTGAAATCCGTGGCGAGGGCGACAGCCGCCCCCCGGTCAACAAGCTTGCGGGCCGGCGGATAGTCGTCCTTGCCCAAGAACAGCAGTGTACCCGGCAGAAGCGTCGCAACGGTATCGGATCCGGCGAGCGCATCGATGCCCGCATCGGTGATGGCCCCGAGATGATCGGCGGAAGCCGCCCCGAATTCGGCGGCCAGTTCAGCGCCGCCGCTTGACTCGAACTCGTCGGCGTGAATCCGCGGCACGAGCCCGTGCTCAACGGCCGCAGAGAGGATGCGCCGGGTCTCGTCGGGCGTAAACACGCCTGGCTCCATGAACACATCGCAGAACGTGGCGAGGCCCGACTCCGCCACGGCAGGGATCATCACACTGGCCACGAGTTCGACGTACTCATCCCGGCGGTCCCGATACTCCGCGGGGAAAGAATGCGCGCCGAGAAAGGTGGGAACGAGATCGATCCAATCCTCTTCGGACAATGCCTGGATGACCCGGAGCATCTTCAGCTCGTCCTCCACAGTGAGCCCGTAGCCGCTCTTCACCTCCGCGGTCGTAGTACCGTGCTCCAGCATTCGCCTCAGTCTCGCGCGGCCAAGATCGGCCAACTCCTGTTCGGAACGCCGGCGAAGATCCTGCACGGATGCATTGATACCACCACCGCGCCTCGCGATCTGCATGTAAGGGACCCCGGCGCAGCGCAGCTCGTACTCATCCAGCCGCCAGCGTCCGAAGACGGCGTGGGTATGCGAGTCGACGAGTCCCGGCGTCAACACGTGACCGTCGAGATCGACCCGCTGGGCGGCTGCGAAGCGCTCGCGGAGCTCGATCTGAGTCCCAACCGCTTCCACGCGCCCATCCCGCACCGCCACGGCTCCATCCTGAACGAGTCCAATCCCGGACAACGCACCGCGCCGGCGCGGCTTCGTGCCACCCGGGCACGTCAAGACCTGCGAGGCTTCCAGAACCAGCCGACCGTGCTCAGGCATCGGTCATCGGGATCTTGATACCGTGCTCTCGCGCCGTCTCGCGAGCCTGCGCGTAACCGGCGTCGGCATGGCGAGCCACGCCGATACCGGGGTCGTTGGTCAAGACGCGCTCGAGCCGCCGGGCGGCTTCCGGGGTGCCATCCGCCACGATCACCTGCCCCGCGTGCAGCGAATCGCCTATGCCGACGCCACCACCATGGTGGAAGCTGACCCAAGAGGCGCCGCTCGCGACATTCAGCAAGGCATTGAGGATCGGCCAATCGGCGATCGCGTCGCTGCCGTCCATCATGCCCTCGGTCTCGCGGAAGGGGCTGGCCACCGAACCGGTGTCGAGATGATCCCGGCCGATGACGATTGGCGCCAATATCTCGCCGCGTGCGACCAGCTCGTTGATGGCCAGGCCGAACCTGGCCCGCTCACCCTGGCCCAGCCAGCAGATCCGCGACGGCAGTCCCTGAAACGCCACCCTCTCACTTGCCATCCTTCTCCCGACAGCGCTGCCCACCGGAACGGTCCCTTGCCGAGACAGAAGAGCGGGCGCACATACGCCGGTACGAAGCCCGGGAAGTCGAACGCGTTCTCCACTCCGGCATCCCGTGCCTGTGCCCGGATGTTGTTGCCGTAGTCGAACGCTACGGCACCCTGCTGCTGCATGTCGAGCATCGCACGAACATGCGAGGCCATCGACTCCATCGCCCGCGAGACATAGCCATCGGGGTCCCGCTCGCGCAGCAACGCTGCCTCGTCCACCGTAAGCCCGCTCGGGACGTACCCATTCAGCGCATCGTGGGCGCTCGTCTGGTCCGTGACCAGGTCCGGCGTGATTCCTCTCCGCACTATCTCGGGAAGGACTTCGGCACAGTTGCCCACGAGGCCGACCGAGAGCGCTTCGCCGCGCTCGCGCGCCTTCATCACCAGACCGAGAGCTTCGTCGATGTCTTCGGTGGCGCGATCCAGGTAGCGCGTGTCGAGACGCCGCTGAATGCGTGCCGGATCGACCTCAACGCCGAGGAAGGCGCCGCCGTTCATCGTCGCGGCGAGGGGCTGTGCTCCTCCCATCCCGCCAAGGCCACCGGTGAGTAAGAAACGTCCGGTCAGCGAGCCATCGAAATGCGTGCGGGCGGCTGCGGCGAAGGTCTCGTAGGTTCCCTGCAAGATTCCCTGGGTACCGATGTAGATCCACGAGCCGGCCGTCATCTGGCCGTACATGATGAGGCCTTTGCGCTCCAGATCCCTGAAGCAGTCCCAGTTGGCCCAGCGGCCCACCAGGTTGGCGTTGGCGATCAGCACCCTGGGCGCATGCTCGTAGGTGCGAAAGACGCCGACGGGCTTGCCGCTTTGAACCAAGAGCGTCTCATCGTTGCCCAACTCGCGCAAAGAAGCAACGATGGCATCGAAGGCCTCCCATGATCGCGCGGCCCTCCCCGAGCCCCCATAGATGACCAGCTCTTCCGGCTTCTCGGCCACATCCGGGTCGAGGTTGTTCATCAGCATTCTCAGCGCCGCTTCCTGCTGCCAGCCCTTGCAGGATTTCTCAGTACCGCGCGGAGCGCGCACCGTGCGAGACTGACCGGTCACAGATGACATCGCCTCCTCCGATTCTTGACTATCGCAGCGCCAGAACTACCTGGTTTCCTGCCGGTAGTCGAACTTGATGTCGCGCAAGTCGTTGTGGTTTATCCTGAAGTTGAATACGAAGTTTCCGTTGGACGCTTGCCAGAACTCGAACGTCGCCGACCAACGATGCAAATCACGCCGCAGTGAGAGCGTGTGATCGACGAACTCCGTTCCTCTCAGGTCGTACGTGGTCCGCCAGGTCATGGTCCAGTTCTGCGTCGGGCTGAACCCGAGATTCGCCCGGATAGTCTGAGAATTGGTCGGCGGGGGAGCTTCTGGATCCGGCCGGGGGCGCTGCCGCACGAGACTGTAGTTCACACTGAGGCTCCACGGCCGCCTGGCCCCTTCTTCTTCCTCACGCTCGCGGAGACCAGCTTCCGGCTCCTCCCCTTCCCTGGGAAACATCCCGAGTTCGTCTTCCTCGAAGCCGCGCGCACTCGGGACTATCCCAGGATCGCTGCGGAGACCGCCGCTCGTCTCACCGAACAGTCCCGCGACGGTCCGGTCGCCGATGGAGAAGCCCAAGTTGAGCTGGGTCAGGAACGGATCGAAGCTGCGGCCGCCTTCCCTTTCCTGGAACAGATCGTGGTCGAACCGCAGCGTCAGCCCGCGCAACACGTCGGAAGTCACCGAGTTCGATACCTGTCCGGTGATGACCTTCCCTGTCACGATATCATATGCCACCGTCGACGTACGGATCGCCAGCAGCGTAATCTTGCGCGCCTGCGGCTCTTGCTGTGCGCCTGTCGTATCCGGCGGCGCCCCTGCTTCCCCCGCTTCTCCGGATGCCGTCTCCTCGCCCTCCTCCTCTCGACTACGCGGCTTGAGCTTGGCCTCGAAGGTCTGTGAGAGAGTCATGTTGAGCTGGTGTCTCTCCTGCGACGCCGCCGCTGGGATTCCAAGCTCTTCCAACTCCGCTGACGGCTTCACCTCGGGGCTATAGGCCCAGCTGAAAGCCGGCGAGAACTTGTGCCGGATTCGCTCCAGCGGCCCCACGCCAGGGAAGAATCCATAGACGTCCGCATTCAAACTAGCACTCGCAGACAATCGGGTCGGCAGAGAAACGTAGTTGAGCCCGGTTTTGTTGGAGCGGAAAAAGCTGCCGTCCAGGTTCATTGCGGGCGTGATGTTGGTCGACCCGATCAGCCGCTGCTGATAGCCGACCGAGGTACGCCACGATATCGTTCCTTCCCGCGCTCTGGGACCGATTACTGTGATGGGACCGGTCGCATCGCCATCCTGTACCAGGTCCGTGGTGTACTCCAACGTCTGGTCCCGGATGTTGCCGCTGGAATTCCACCGCAGGCTGCCGAGGTTGAGGTTCGAGGTCAGGCCGCCGGATGCGACCGTGCGGCCTGGTTGCTCGGGCGAGTCGGTCGTCACTCGGTTGAAGTTCGTACTGCCGGTCCAGGTCAGTCCGTTGTACCAGCGCGCCTCGAGCGGCGAGCGGGCGGGAGTCAGCACGATCGGTGAGAGCGTGATCGAGAACTGCGGCAGGGTCATCGTGGTCGACTCGCCCTCCGAGATCGGCTGCACGCGCTGGGCGCTGAGATTGGCGGACCCCCAATCGAACCGCCTAGAGATGCCGATATTCGAACGGATATTCTGGGTCAACCGCTGGGGGTTGAACTCGTTTTCACGATTGAATTGCTGGCTCGACACGAACTGCACCGATGCCCGGAGGTCGGTGCGTTCTCCGAACTTCTGGCTGTGATTCCAAGACCCGGATATCTCTTTGCCGTCCGGTCGAAAGAACTGGGAGAGGCCGATGCGGCCGTCCAGAAACTTCTGGCGCCAGCGATACCGGTAGAACGTGTCGAAACGCGTCCAATTGTCGCTCCACCAATCCATGCTAAACTGGGCGTCCATGTAGTCGCTGATCGCCCAGTAGTATCCGACGTTGGAGATGTGCCTGCTGTAACCGCTGCTGTTGCGGATGATGTCATTGAAGCCAAAACGAAGGGTGAGTATGCCGCTGTGACGGCCCCGGCGGATGTCCTGCGCCATGAACGGGAACCAGAACACCGGCACATCCCCGAAGTAGAGGCGCACCGGCCATGCCACGACGATGTGGCCCAAGACGAGCTTGATCCTGTCCGACTCGAATCGGTAGTGCGGCTCGGACAGATCACACGATGTGAAGTGGCCGCTCCTCACCCATAGGGTGTCGGTTCCCTCGAGCGTGAAGTTGCCCTCTACGTTCCACACCTCCCACTGGGTCTTGCCACCGACCACGGTGCCGATTCGGCGCTCGGTGTGGTAGAAGAGCGGACCTTCCTCGCTGTCGACCTCTTCGCCGTTGGCGTTGATCAGTTTCGACTTGCCGTAGGCAGTAACGAACAGCGTCTGGCCTTCGTAGACCACCGAATCCGCAGATAACGTCTCGCCTTCCCTCTCGATGTTGGCCCTCTGTCGGATGTGAATGGAGCGATCCTGCGTCGAAAACTGAAGCGTATCGCCGCGGTAGACCACGGGACGGTAGCCCGGGCGTTCCATCAGCGCTTGCATGATCGAGTCCGGATTCGGGAACGGATCGGAAGGCGCCGCCAGCGAGTCTGCAGCCAACGAATCAGCGGCCAGGCTATCGGGCAGGGCCGGGCGGTCCGGACGTTCCTCCTCTGCGGCCCTTTGCCTCTGCCTCCGACGCTCCTCCCTCGTCGTGTCCTGCGGGAAGGCCGTTCCTGGACGTAGTCCGCCTGGCGAAGTGGCAGCCGTCAGGTCGGAAACAGACGCAACGAGGCAGGCCAGCGCGGCCGCAGGCAGAACGACCTGCGTCCACGGCGAGAGGAACTCAGTCGGCGATCGCCTGCGCGCTCTCTTCGGCAATCTGCCGACGACCCACCATCGCAACGAGGAGAATCGAGAACTCATACAAGATCACGAGCGGCCCCATCATCATCAGCATCGTGAGCACGTCGGCCGGGGTCAAGATGGCCGAGACGACCGCAACGCCGACGAGCGCGTGTCGCCGAAAACGCCTCAGGGTGTCCGCAGTTATCAGCCCCAGGACCGCTAGCAAGAGCGACACCAACGGCAACTCGAATATGACGCCGAACGCCAGAATCAAGCGAGTCGCGAAGCGCAGGTACTCGCCGATAGTGATTATCGGAGTCAACGCCTCGGTTTGAAACCCGAGCAGGAAGCGAAGGCCCAGAGGCAGTACGAGGAAGTAGGCCATCGCCACGCCCATCAGGAAGAGCACGAAGCCACCGACGACAGCCGGCACGACCACTTTCTTCTCTTTCTCGAACAGAGCCGGCGACATGAAGGACCAGGTGTGGTACACAATGATAGGTAGAGCCATGATGACGCCGAACACGAAGGCGAGTTTCAGGGTGACCGTCATCGGCTCCGTGGGGCTCGTGAATAGAAGCTGGCCACCGGGGACGACCGAAGTGAAGTCCGGCGATGCGATCAGGTTCTCCATCGCGTCGACGAAGGGGCGCTTCAGCAAGCCGATAATATTGAATTGCGTGACGATGAAGAACCCGGCCACCGAGAGGCTGAGTACGGAAACCGCGACCCAGATCAGGCGCGATCTCAGTTCCTCGAGGTGCTCTAAGAAAGGCATCTCGGCGGCACCCTTCGTAAGTTTCAACGCTTGCTCCTCCTGTCCCTATCGCTCGCCTTCGGACCGTCATCTTTCAGCGCAGACTCGAGGAAATCGAGCTGCGCCGCGTCATAATCCCCGCGGGCCGCAAGTTCCCTGATCGCCTCCAAGTACTCCTCGGGGTCCTGAAAGTTCGTGTATACCGAGGCGAAACGTACGTAGGCGACCTGGTCCAGGTCCCGCAAGGCGTCCATCACCTGCTCGCCGATCTGCCAGCTCTCGACCTCGCCCGACTCGCTCCGCTCGAGGCTCTCTTCTATGCCGTCGACTATTCCCTCGATCTGCTGCAGCGTCACCGGTCGTTTCGCGCACGCGAACTGGATCCCCCGTATGAGTTTGGTGCGATCATAGGGCTCCACGCTATCGTCCCGCTTCTTGATGGAGAGGGGACGCTCCTCGACGACCTCATAGGTCGTGAAGCGGCTCTCGCACTGCTGGCACTGGCGGCGGCGGCGCACAGCACGCCCTTCCCGACTCGTTCGTGAGTCGATAACCCTGTTCTTTGTGTGACCACAATAGGGACAGCGCATCGAGGAAGGAATGAGTTGCCCGGCACCGCGCCGGGCCTGCAGCCTAGCGGCAGTTCAGCCGCTCGGCTTGGTCCCGTGCCAGCCGGGATTCGTCGCTCCGCGGATAGCCCGCTAACACACGTTGAAAATACTGACAAGCGCTGTCTTTGTTCCCCTGCTCCACCTGCAGCAGACCGGCCTTGTACAGCGCTGTCGGAGCCGCCCGGGAATTCGGGTATAGCTCCACGACCCGGTTGTATTCCCGTATCGCGAGATCGACCTCCTCTTCCATGCGATACGTTTCCGCCAGGTAGTATTGCGCGTCGGGCGCAAGCTCGTCCGCGGGATAGTCGACAAGGAACTCCTCGAAACCCGCGCGCGCCGTGTTGTATGCCTCGCGCCGGAACTGCTCGATCGCCGCTGTATAGAGGGAACGGGCGTCACCACCCGTTCCCTCCATTTCACCGACCCGCCCGCCACTGGTGTCGACGGGCACGATCGTTCCCATCTCTTCCCGGACCGCCTGACGTTGTTCCATGCGCTCGCGCAGGTTGTTCAGCACGATCTGGCTTTGACCCAACAGTTGCTGGATCTCGACCAACTGGCGCTCCATGTCATCGAGCTGTCGGAGGAGATCGCCACGCACCGTTACAAACAGGGACCGTTGCGCTTCCAGCGCGACGGAGACCGATTCGTCCAAATCAGCTACCGTCGCTGAGATCGTTTCCTGTCTGGCCTGTACCGCAGCCAATTCGGCGCGAATGCTATCGACGTCTTTCTTGGTCGCGCAGGCGCTCAAGCCCACGCCAGCCACGATCAAAGCCAACCCCGCGACACGACTTCTCATCTGGCGACGACCTCGCGATTCGGACTAGTCTCCCGAGCCGAGGCGTCCGTAACTAGTGACGACGAATTCCCCGCGGCGGTTCTGAGCCCAAGCGTCCTCGTTAGAGGCGTTCACGAGAGGGCGCTCCTCGCCGTAGCTAATCGTCGCGAAACGGCTCGTCTCGATCCCGTAGCTCATCAAGTACCGGCGCACTGCCTCCGCGCGGCGCTGCCCGAGGGCAAGGTTGTACTCGTCGGAGCCGCGCTCGTCACAATGCCCCTCAACCCTGATGTTGATCCCCGGATACTCGCGGAGCGCACTGACCTTGCGCTGCAAGACCTGCTCGGCATCGGACCGGATGTCGGACCTGTCAAAGTCGAAGTGTACGCGCTCGGCGATGATTCCCAGCACACGCTGGCGCTCAGCCTCGCGGCGGCGGCGCTCCTCTTCCTCCCGCCGAAGACGCTCGGCTTCCTCGCGCGCTCTCCGCTCGGCTTCCAGATCCCTAGTGTTTACCTGGGGCTCGGGTTCGGGCTCCGGCTCGGGTTCCGGCGGCGGCGAGCCGCCGCACCCGGCGACGATCAGTGCCAACGCCAGCGTGCCGAGCCAGCCTGTGTTCTTCTTCCAAGTGCTAGCCATATACCGCTCCCTAAGGGTTGTTACTGTTGGGGCTTCCAGCACTTTCGCCCATGGAGTGAGAAGGTGAATCTAAGCGACCTGACCAGTCAGGCAAGCGCGCTCCGGGTGTCCGAACCAGCCGCCTAATCCGACCGGTCACCACGTCCAGTATCCAGAGACCTTCTGTTCCGCCTCTTGTAGACGCAAATACTACATGCCGTCCGTCCGACGCCCAGCTGGGATCCTCGTTGCGTCCGACCTGCGTGAGCTGTCGAAGGCCTCTTCCGTCGGGAGCGGCCGTGAAGATCTGGGGGCTACCCCCCACCCAGCCATGGAAAGCGACACGATCGCCCATGGGGGACCAGTCGGGCCCGGCGTTGTGGACGCTTCTATCATAGATGTACGGCGTGACGAGTTCGGCCGACACTCCTCCTACATCCTTCACGAAGATGTGTAGCTGCCCCAACCGATCCGAGTTGAAGGCGATTCGCTGAGCATCGGGCGAGAACGTCGGCGACAGCGAATTCGAGAACCGGGCAAAAGTCGTCCGCTCTGCACAACAGCGATCGACCAGATTGTAGATGAAGATCTCGGTCCGCCCATCCACCGTTCCAGCGAAAGCCAGCTGAGTTCCGTCTGGCGAATAGGCCGGCGTCATATCCATGCCCGGCAGATCGACAAGTAGCTTCGAACTCCCTGGGTTCAGACTCAGTTCGTATATCGCCGGGTCGCCACCCTGATACGACATGTAGGCGATGCGATCGCTGGCCGGAGACCATGCGGGAGAGAGGGCGATCGAATTGTCCATGGAGATCGGGCGAGCCTGGAACCCGTCACTGTCAACGACGTATATCTCCGAACCACCGGCTCCGTCCGCCACGTAGGCCACCCTGCTTGTGGCGATGCCGGGGCTGCTCGTGGCCCAGGCGACGACCTGGTCGGCAGCGTAGTGGATCGCCAGCCGCAGATCCGGGTGCCCGAACGGAGGCAACTCGAAAGCGCGGACGTCCTGCAGCAGCCTGAACACGACGTCGTGTAGCGACAGGCGCAGCACGGGGGCCTCAGCAGGGCCCTCGATCATTCCGATCAACAGCCAGACGGCACCCATCTGATCCCACAGCCCATAGTTGATCGGACCTCCAAGCGGAACATCCTCACCGACTCTCATCACCTGGAGCCGGTCACTGAAATCGAGGTCGCGCAGGATGATCGCCCGCACGCTGTCGGCGAGTTCCAGGTGCGTTTCATCCACAGAGATGCGTGGCATCACAATCCCCGGCCGAAAGGTCGGCTGATAGAGGATGCCTACCCGCACGTCAGTCGGGATGCTATCGCGCTGGGCTTCCTGGGCGGCCGCAGAAGCAGCAGCAAGCGCCAGCCCGGCGCACAGGATCGCCGCCGACCTACCCATGAAAAATGTTACCGTCTTCCGGGAGCGCTGACGCATCCACCCGCGCGCTCGACCAGCGAATCGTGGTGTCAGGTCCATCTACAAACTT
Source organism: Gemmatimonadota bacterium (assembly GCA_039589375.1). Taxonomy (GTDB): domain Bacteria; phylum Gemmatimonadota; class Gemmatimonadetes; order Palauibacterales; family KS3-K002; genus JASFMO01. The sequence goes on from JBDHHL010000008.1 coordinate 37,070, forward strand.
CAAGCTGTTCAGGTTGGCTAGTACCGGGTCGGATCGAAAAAGAACGACACGCGCAGAGCGTCCGACGGATAGTCCTCCGGCAACGGCCCGAATGCTCTTCGTCGACCTGCTGCCTCGATCGCTCCGCGAGCCTCGAGGTCGAACGCGGGACTCCCCGAGCGGCGTACCCATGCCACATCCTCCACCGACCCATCGCTCAGAATCGTGAACGCGAGCTCAGCCCGCAGTTGCTGACCACCGGTGGGCGGCCGCCAATGCCGCTTGATCTGCAAGATAATATTCGCCAAATACTCCGGATACTGGAAGGGCACGCCCTCCAGCCGTACAGGTAGGCCCTCCACACCCTCCGGCGATTGCTCGGGCGCCGCTGCCGGCCTTTCCTCCACCAGGGGTTCGGGCGTTACCTCGACCGCCTCCGTCTCGGCTTCCGCCGGAGTCGTCTCCCGGCGGGGCCTCTCGGTCGGCGCCGGTTGCGTTTCGACAGGCCTCGTTCTCGGACTCTCCTCCGGCGTAGGCCTCGGCCTGTCCGGAACCGGGACCGAGCGCACGGGGGCTTCGCGAGGCGCGGCGACCAGTTCCACTTGGTAGATCTGCGGCGGCGTCGGCAGCGAGAGATGGGTGGCACCCCAGAACATGATGCCAAGAACGATGACATGCACGCTCAGCGAGCCGACGACGGCCTCAGTAACCCCGTCCTCCGATCGTGATTCACGGTGAATAATCAGCCGAGCCATTCAATCAGCGCCTCCGCCGCACCTCCGGCTCCGCGACCAGGCCGACGGCGTCGATCTCGGCCGCCTTGATCGCTGCCACGACCTTCAACACGATGCCGTAGGCAGCGGCCTCGTCCCCCCGCACGTACACCGTCGGGGTGCCCTTCTGCGTCCACACATCACGGATCGCTGCCTTGAACTCATCCAGCGTGACCGGCGCATCGTCTATGTAGATCGCGCCTTCACGATCGATCGAGACAACGATCGCCTCGCTGGCGGGTATTGGTGCCACCTCCGCTTCCGGCAGCCGCACCTCTACTCCGCCCTGCAGGATCGGCGCGGTGATCATGAAGATCACGAGCAGGGTGAACGCCACGTCGACCAGGTTGATGAGGTTGATGTCCGCCGTTAACGGCAAGGACCGATCTTCATAAAGTCCACCGTACCGCGCCATCAGATCTTACCCTCGCGCGCCAGTGCGCCAATGAACTCGTTGACGAAACCCTGCAGCTCTCCCGCAAACAGAGCCAGGCGGCTTGCGAAATAGTTGTAGCCGATCACCGCCGGGATAGCGACGCCAAGACCCGTTACCGTGGTGATCAGCGCCTCGGCGATGCCGGGGGCTACGGCCGTGATGTTGGCGCTGCCCTGTACTGAAATCCCCACGAACGAGTCCATCACGCCGACCACAGTACCCATGAGCCCGAGCAGCGGGCTAACGGTGGCGATCGTGGCAAGGCCCGGTAGCCCATGGGCCATGGCATCCCGTTCTCCCACGATCTCCTTGTCCAGAACCAGGCGCAGCGTCTCCACCTGCGCGGCACTCAGGCCACTGCCAGGATTCTCCGAGCGCGGCTGCAGGCCGGCAAAGAAGTTCATCCCATGCCTGAAGACACGCAGATTGGGCGAATCCGGAAGCGTGATGACCGCCTTGTACGCTTCGTCGAGATGTTGGGCCTGGGCGACCTCTTCGAGAAACTGCTCCTGCAGCAACCGTACGCGCCGAAACTGGATTCCCTTCCAGATGATCAGCACCCACGAGCCCAGCGAGAAGATGAGCAGGACGATCAGGATCAGCTTGGTGGTGATGGTTGCGTGGGCCACCATGTCCCACGCGTTGACAGGCAGCGGAGTCTGCACGATTGTCGCCGCAACCGCCAACATCACTACGCCCTCTCCGCAATCCAGCGGTAGGTTTGCATCAAACCGTCCGCCAGGTCCATTGATGCCTTCCACCCAAGTTGTTGTAGTCTTTCAGTCTTCAGGCTGTTCCACTCGAGTTCGCCCGGCCGCTCGGCCGCATAGTCCACGGGTACCTCCCGACCGGCAGCGCGCATCAGCTGAGCGGCCAGTTCGTTCACGCTGACCTCCTTGCCGGTGCCGACGTTGTACGCCCGATCATCGATCTCCGATCCATCGCCCAACTCCGCCTCCGACACCAGCATGTTGGCCGCGACCACGTCACCGACGTAGACGTAGTCGCGCGTCTGCTCGCCGGTGCCGAAGATGGTGATCGGACTGTTCTCTATGAGGCGATTCGAAAAGATGGCCACCACTCCGGCCTCGCCGTGGGGGTCCTGTCTAGGCCCGTAGACGTTCGAATAGCGCAGAGCCACGTAGTCCAGCCCGTGCAACAGGCGATAGCAGCGCATGTAGTACTCGCTGACCAGCTTGCTGACGCCGTACGGCGACTCGGGGCGCTTGGGGGCGGTCTCCGGAATCGGCCGCTCCGTGGCATCGCCGTATACGACGCCGCCGGACGAGATCGTCACCACGCGCCGCGACTCCCAGCGTCGAGCCCCCTCCAGCAGGTTCAGCAGACCTTTGATGTTGACATCGGCGTCGAACATCGGCTCCTTTACCGACATCCTGACGTCGATCTGGGCCGCGTGGTGATTGACAACGTCGAAGCCGCCGCAGCGTTCGAACAGTTCGTGGAGCCGATCGTCTCGCACGTCCATCTCGACGAACTCGGCGCCATCCGGAACATTCTCGATCTTTCCACTGGAGAGGTTGTCTACAATGGTCACCGACCAGCCGCGTGCCAGATAGGCATCCGCCACGTGCGAACCGATGAATCCGGCACCTCCGGTCACGAGTACCTTCTTACGCTCCTCCATTTCCCTCCACCTCTTCCTCTTCCATAGCAAATAGATAGCGAGCGGCCTCCAAGACATCGTGCTCGCGGCCGTCCTCTGTGGCGGCGCGCACACGCGCCGTCGGTTGGTGCAACAACTTCTGCAGCAGATCCTTGGTCAGGCGGTCAACGCGTTGGCGATCTGCATCCGAAAGGTGGTCTAGCTTCGATAGGGCCCGGGCCAGCTCGGCCTGACGCACATCTTCGGCACGGTCGCGAAGCTGCTTTATGAAGGGGACCGAGCGCAGGCCGGAATACCAGCGCCAGAACTTGTCGACCTCATCCGCGATGATCGCGTCAGCCTTCGGCAGCTCGGCTTGGCGGCGTTCAAGGTTCGCGGTGACTATGTGTTGCAGATCGTCGATGGTATACAGGAATACGTTAGGTCGTTCTCCGACGCCCGGTTCTACGTCCCGTGGGATGGCGATATCGATGATGAACAGCGGCGTCTTCAGCTTGGCAGGCATCCGTCGCTGGAATTCCTCACGCGTGATCATCGCGTGAGGAGCTGCCGTGGATGTGATTACAATATCCATATCCGGCAGCGAGTCCCAGAAATCGGCAAACGAGATGCTCGTTCCTCCGTATTTTTCCGCGACTTTCTGCGCGCGCATCATGTTACGGCTGGCCACCATTACACTGGTCACGCCCTCGTCGACCAGACACTCCAACGTCAGTTCGCCCATATCGCCGGCCCCGATTACCATGCCGCGCCGGCCGCGTAGCGAACCGAAGATCTTCTTAGCCAGTTCGACCGCCGCCGATGGCACCGAGGCCGCGCCTTCGGAAAGGCGCGTCTCGGTCCTGACACGGCCACCCACCGAGAGAGCCGACTGAAAGAGCCGGTTGAACACGGCGCGCACGGCTTGCCGCTGTCCCATGAGGCTCCGCGCGGTCTCGTAGGCCTCGCGAACCTGACCCTGGATCTGGACCTCGCCGAGGACCATCGAGTCGAGACCCGAAACCACGCGATAGAGGTGCGCGACGGCGTCTTGACCAACCTTCACGTACAGGTAACGCTCCGCAGGCTTCGGAAGCTCGTCAGCCTGGCGCTCGAGCGTATCTATCACGTAAGGGATAGCGGCGTCGGGATCGGTGAGATGGAGATAGAATTCGGTGCGGTTACACGTCGAGACCAGCGCGCTCTCTGTGACACCGCTGTTCTCGAGCACGTGCCCCAGCACGTCTGCCATCTCCGTGGCCGAGAAGGCGAACTTCTCCCGGATCTCGACGGGAGCGGTACGATGACTGAGTCCGACTACTGCGAACGGCATATACCCGTGGCTTCTAGCCCGATCTCGACCGCTGGTACGGCACTACCTGCTCTGGGATTACAGATCAACCCGAAACGCCTCCATCTACAGGAAGAAGCGAGATTCAGGGATCAACAACTTCGCCACGAGGTATGCCAGGGACACAAAGGCAAAACCGGCGACGTTCCACAAGGCGGCCTGCCTCGATGTGCGGCGGCCGCCGAAGCGAGCCCAAAGGGCTAGCAACAGCGCGAGCCAGGCCAGGATTCCCCAGACCACCTTCGGATCCGACCAGCGAAATCCCCCCTCGAAGCGGATCGTCCACGCCCACCCTACCGAGATACCAAGCGTCAGCGCCGCGAACCCTACCGCCAGCGCCCATTCAGCCAGCCTGTCCAGAGTATCGAGCGGAGGGAAGAAATCGAACACGGCTCCGAGCCGCTTAGCCTTCAGCTGGCGAAACTGCAGCATGTACATAATGGCTGCCGCTGCAGCCACGAGCCAGCCGGCGTAGCCGATGAAGCTGAGCGAGATGTGAAACAACAACCAGCGGCCGCGGAAGGCCAGTTCCGAGCCGGCCGGCTCTATGCCTACCAGAATGGCCACGATCAACAGAAACGACGCTGCCGGCGCCAGCAGAAGCCCGAGTGATCGGGCCGAGGCTGACATACCGAGTCCAGTCAGCGCGAGCGCGATCAACAGCGCGATGCTTGCGAGTGAGGGGCCGAGACCCACCAGCGGCGGCTCGCCGAAGCGTGTCCAGTACAGGCCGACGCCGATCAGGTGGCAGGCAAGGCCACCATACGTTATGACCGCCACGACCACGGTGGCGCGCGCGTGTCCGGCGAACCGAAGTGCATATCGAGCAGACGCGGCCAAGTAGAGGACCGCGGCAATTGCGTAAGCGAAAACGTGCATGCGAAGGGAATATAGAAGACGCTCAGGAAGAAACTAGACCGGCCAACTCTTGGAGCTGGCCGGTCTACGTTGACTACAGGGAATCTCGCTTCCGGGGCTCAGGAGGGCATCTTCCGCACCAAGCGAACGGGCAGTCCGACCGCGATCGCCGGGTGCCTCTGTTTGATCACTCGAAGCGTCGCCGTCCTTTCCGTCACCCGCGTCACGCGCCCTTCCGCAATGTGTTCTTCCGGCAGTCTGAGTCCTTCCGGCGACCGCCGGCTGCCCAGAAAGATCTGGAACTCGTCGCCGATCGCGATGCCCTCGTCGCGGCCTATGTCTACGAATACCTGGTCTTCTACAGACGGCACCCACTGGTCTTCCAAGGTCGCGACTAGCTCGCCAGCCGGTCCGGCGCTGACGTCCTCGGCGAACACACCCCGGTCCATCTCGAAGCGGTCGAGCAGCGTGGCCTGATTGCCCTCCTCTATCTTATCGAACACCTCGATGACCACAGCTCTCGATACCTCCTCATACACAGCTGCGATCGTGGCGATGCCCGTCGGGCGTACGATGTGGCCGTACGGCCTAACCTCGCGCTCGATGCGCGTCAGGAGTACGCGATCGCCAGGCTCCGGCGGCTCACCCCCGGGATGACTCACGTATATGCCGCTATACGCAATGGGCGTCTGCTTGAACGAGACGGGTATGCTCACCGGTACCGCCGGGTCGATCAACTGACCCCGCGGACCGAGCTCCCGGAGAGGGATCAGCATGCCGCTTCGGTAGAAATCCCACTCCGAGACCGTAATGGGCGGGATTGACGCGATCGTCTGGTAAGTCAGCCTCTCTCGTACTTCTTCTTCTGTGCGAGCAGCGAAGATGGACTTAGCCTGCTGGAACTCCTGCGGCAGTCCCTCGACCTCCACCCCCGGGACCCTCTCGGTAACGGGCTCCTCGCCTGGCACCCTTCCCTCAACGGGCACAACCTCGCCGGCCCCCGGCAAACGCAGCTGTTCGGCCGGGTAGATCCAGTGCGGATCCTCAACGACCACCGTATTGAGCCGATAGATCGCGGGCCAGAGGAAGGGATCGCTGAGATAGAAGGACGCCAGATCCCACAGCGTGTCCCCTTCGCGCACGACGTGCACAGAACGACCCTCTTGGGTCGTCTGTGTAGCCTGCTGCTCTTGCTGCCTTTCTTGTGCGTCGAGGGGGAGGGCTTTAGGCAGTGATAGCGCGAACAAAGTCGCGAGGACGAACAGGACGTGCTTAGAAGGGCAGGTCGTCACCCTCCTCCAGCGATTCCGCCGGAAAATCATCAT
>JBDHHL010000009.1:0-26874 GCA_039589375.1 Gemmatimonadota bacterium
TATCAGTTCATGAAGAGGGTCGCGCAGATCACGCGCGCGCATGTGGCCGGCAGCGCGAGCCCGTTGTGAGCCAGGGCCTGGAACGATCAGGCCCGCCTCTTCGCTACTTCATTGACCGATGTCCGCTCCGGCCGCAGAGAGCGAGTAGGGAGGGCGGAATTGACACACCCGGAAGATCGAAACGAGATAGAAGTCTTCGTCGGTAGCGGGCCTCGTACACCGTTCGCCAAAATCGACGGGCCGCTGGCCCACCTGGACGCTGTTCAGATGTCGGGGCCCGTAGTACGCGAGGCCGCCCAACTGGCCCTGCCCGACTGCGTTGTCTGGGGAACCGTCATCCCCTCGCTGTCAGTCAGCCACATTGCTCGCGAGGTCTGGCTCGATGCCGGCCTGGACCCCCACGTGCCCTCACTGACCGTCGTGCAGCAGTGCGCCACGAGCCTGGCCGCCGCCACGCACGCAGCGGCTCAGATTCGAGCGGGCGGATTCGATCTCGCGCTTTGCGGCGGATCGGAGTCCATGAGCAACACGCAGCTCGGACTCACGAAGGGCATGAGCCGGGCTTTGCGACGTATGGTTCAGGCCAAGGGCGTTGGTCCGGCGCTCGGTGAGATGGCGCGGCTCCGCCCGCGCCATCTCAAGCTCGCCCTCCCTGCCGTGAAAGAGCGGACCACCGGGCTGACGATGGGCGACCACGCCGAGATCACAGCCAAGGAATGGAATATCGACCGCGAGAGCCAGGATCGATTCGCGCTGGCCAGCCACGCGAATGCGGTCTCGGCTTGGGAACGCGGTTTCTTCAGCGACCTGGTCATCGCCGTTGACGGTGTTCCGGAGCTGAATCGCGACACAATCCCTCGCGCGGACTCCTCGTTGGACAAGCTGTCGCTGCTGCCGCCGGTCTTCGACCCGAAGGGCGGACGCGGTACGCTGACGGCGGGTAACTCTTCACCGCTTACAGACGGTGCCGCTGCCTGCTGGGTGGCGACCTCCGACGGGCTGGACAGGCTGGCCGACGCACCGTACAGGGCGCGGTTGCTGGACTGGGAACTCGCGGGCGTGGACATAGAGCGAGATGGCCTTCTGATGGCGCCTGCCCTGGCGATACCGAGGTTGCTATCTCGACGCGGGCTCTGTTACGAGGATATCGGGTTGTGGGAGATCCACGAGGCCTTCGCGGCCCAAGTGCTCTCTACCATCGCCGCCTTGGAGAACAGGGATTGGCTGATCGGTCGGGCCGGCATCGAGGTCGACCTTGGGAAAGTGCCCGTGGAGCTAATCAATCCTAACGGAGGGAGCGTGGCGCTGGGTCACCCGTTCGGCGCGACGGGTGCCCGAATACTCTCACAGACGGTCAAGCAACTCGGCGAAACTGGCGGGCGCGCACTGGTCAGCATCTGCGCGGCGGGTGGCCTCGGTCACGTCGCGCTGCTGGAGGCTATCTAGTCGTACTCAAGAGCGGCGGCCTGCAACGGGCGGCGAACCATCATTGGTTCAGCTCTTCCATCGCCTCCTCTCTCTCGCGTGCCCTATCGCCTACCGTGCGTTCGCCGAAGTTCTGCACTCGTTCGATTACGCGCACGAAGACCATCTTCTCGTTTTCCTGGGCGTCTTTGAATCCAGCGCAGTAACCGATCGTCATAGCCACGAGCAACACGAAGATCTTGGGTGCGATGTCACCCATTGTCATCCCTCCTCCCCAGACGCGCCTACACTGTGTCACGCCAACCGATCACGCCACCAAGTTGCTTAGGGGGAGCCACAAATGGAAGGGACGGGGCAAGACAGCCGTGCAAGGCCCGGGAGAAAAGGGAAGTAAGACTACCTTACACGGTGCCGTAAAGGCACGTCCGCCCCGTCACCGTGTTTAAACCACCGAAAGTACCCGAAGGTTCCCGCCCCAGGGTGCGGCCGCTCGGAATCGGCTGTATTGCTAGGGTATCAGGCCGACCAGGACGTCGATCCCGCCGGCGAAGCCGCCGACCCCCTCGCTACCGAAGAAATAGCCCAGCTCGAGGCCGACGTTCACGAATGGCATAGGATTGTAGCCCAGGCGGACCCACGGGTAGCCCGCGACGAAGGTGTAACGGCGACGGTCGAGGTTCTCGATGTCTTCGCCCGCGTCCAGGATCTCCTCGAGACTTACGAGGCCCGGTCCGGCCATGGCCCCAGCCGCGACCTCGAGGTTCTGCTGCACGATCAGGTACTCAGCGATGAATCCGCCTGCAGACAGTCCACCCTGCACCTGGTTGCCGGCATCGTTGAGACCATCATCGATGAAGCCACCGGTGAAGCCTCCCAAACCCAATCGCAAACGGTTCTTCTGGAAGAACAGGCGTCCGCCGATTCCCGCAACGCCTCCGAGGTCACGCCCGAAGCTGTCCTGCGCATCGATCCCGGGGTCCGCGTACATGAGCCACAGGCCGACAGCTCCGCCGTAGTCGCCACCGAAGCGCTGTGCCAGCGCCGCGGTCGGCGTAAGCGTGACAGCCGCCGCCACCAGCAGGAAGAGTCTCCTACGCACCGTTTCCTTGCTCCTCGGGAGGAGTCTCGGTCTGGCCGGACTCCGAGCCCAGGTTGGCTCGTGCCATCTCCAGCATGCCTCGAATCCGCTGCGACGGATTCGGCTCCACCTGCAGGTATCGCTCCCAAGCCTCGACAGCTGTCGCGTAGTCACGTTGCATGAAGGCTACCATTCCCTTGAACTGGAGCGCTTCGGCGAAGTCCGGGTCGATCTCGAGGGCACGCTCGAAGCTGGGCATCACGCCCTGGGGATGGCCCGTAGAGAACAGCAACATGCCGAGGTGCGTCAAAGCCTCCGGGTTTTCGGGGTCGAGCGTCAGCGCCTGCTGGGTGACTTCGGAAAGCTCATTGTAGCTCTGCATCGCGAGGTACATGTGGCCGAGCTCGACCAATGCCTCCACGTTGTGCGGATCTTCCGCAACCAGCTGCCGGAGCGCCGCCAACCGGCCCATGTCCACGTCAGCCACCGGCGCGCCGCCGGGCATGCCCGCGTCCTGGCCCGGAAGCGACCCCGTTATGGTGTCGCCCTCGCCTCTGGGGCGTAGCGTCTGCGACATGACCAGCCAGGCCAGCGCGACGAACGCCACCGTGCCCGCAATCCAGCCCACGGCGCCGCTCCAGGAACCGCGCCTGGCAGGCGCTGCGGCTGCAGCCGGTTGACGACCGCCTGACTTCATCGCCGCAGCAAGCTCCTGGTCAAGGCCTGCGACCTCGCTCTCGTAACGACTGCGCAGCTTATCGTAGTCGGATGCCGACAGGTTTCCGCCCTCGTAGTCCGCCTCGATCTCCTCCAGCGAGTTGATCGCCGCCCGCCGGCGCTCTTCGAGCTCGGAGAACTCAGCGGTGCTCTGCGCCGCCTCGGCGGCCGCTTCCCGACTCTCCCCCGGAGTCGTCTCCGTCGCCGCACCCCTGAAAGTCGCGAAGAGGACGGCTATGATTCCACCGCCAACCGCAACGACGAGTAGGAATTCGTTCAGGCCCATGCTCTACGACTCGCTCTCCTCACCATCGTCGGCCAGCGCCGCCGCCCGTGCCTGACCCTGTTCTACCCACCGGCGCGCGGTCATGATCACAAAGAACAGGCCGCCCGCCAGCATCAGGATTGGCAACAGCCACACCGTCCAATTGAAGCCCTGCGCCGTAGGCTTGAGCAGGATCCACTCGCCGTAGCGCTCCACGAAATAGGCGGTCACTTCCTCGGGCGTCTTTCCCGTCAGCAACTGCTCGCGTATCAAGTCGCGCATCTCCTGCGCCATACCCGAGGGAGAGTCCTGTACGGACAGCGCTCGACACGTCGGACAACGAAGCTTGGCCGCGAGCTCGCGGACCTGCGCCTCTAACTCCGGGTCCGCCTGCACCGCTTCGACCGCGGCCGCCGCCTGGTCCGTCTGCTGGCCCAGCGGCGACTCGGGCACCCACGCCGCACCGGAGACGGCAAGGAGCGCGAAGAGCGTCAGGGTCACTGTGTAGCGTCTCGATGTCAAAGCTGGTTCCTGCCTTCTCGACCTGCTAGTTCTGCCCTTGTCTCGGCACGTCGGTCACGTGACCGTCGCTACGGCTTACCGAGGATTCACCGTTCGTCGCCTCGACTGACCCCGCCTCGCTGCCCGACTCGGCCAGCAACCGGTTGACCGTGCTCCTCATCAGCATCGGATTCACGGGACCGATCTGTTTATGAGCGATGCGTCCGTCCTTGCCGATGAAATAGGTCTCCGGCACGCCGTACACCCCGTAGTCGATAGCGATGCGAGAGTTCGGATCGATCAGGCTGGGCCAAAATCCTCCCATCCGATCCATCCAGCGGCGCGCGTTCTCCGGCGAGTCTTGGTATATGACGCCGACCATCTGGAAATCTTGACCGGCGTAGTATCGTTCGGCTTCAGTGAACACCGCATGTTCATCGATGCACGCCACGCACCACGACGCGTAGAAGTTCAGCACCACTACTTTTCCAGCGAGATCGGCAAGAGCGAGCGTGTCGCCGTCCAACGTCGGGGCGATGAACGTCGAGGCCGCCCGGCCCTCTAGCGGCGATTCGATGACGTTGACCGTCGGGGCCTTCTGTAGCCCGTAGTAGAGGAGGGCGACGATCGGTAACGCCAACGCAGGAATCCAGATCTTCTTCCAGCTCATCAGTCAGATCCTCCCACACCGGCTCCGGCGGGCCGGCCGGCAACTTCGGCCGCGGCCGTCTTGTCTCGCCTACCCTCAGCCCCGAAGCCCCCCGTCGAGATCGCGAACAACGCACCGAGCACCGCGATGCCACCGCCGATCCAGATCCAGACGATCGCCGGATTGACGATGACGCTGACCGTAGCGGAACTGCCGTCCTGAGCGTACGCCGCGAGGCTCAGGTAGAAGTCCTCTTTCAGCCGCGTGCGGACCGTCGGCGTTCCGATCGGGTTCTGCGACATCCGATAGTAGTTGAGCCGGGGCCTCATCACCGATGTGAGCCGATCCCCTTTTCCGACCAAGAACTTGGCTTCCACGAAGTCACGGTGCGGCTCGCGGCCTGCGTACAGCGAGTCGAGCTGAAGGGCATAGCCCTGGAACGTTGTCGCTTCGCCCGGCCGCAGCGTTACCTCAGTCTCGTGTCGGTACGTCGACGAGAGCGCGATGCCGACGGCCAACACCACGACGCCGAGATGGACGACATAGCCCCCGTACCGCCTTCGGTTCTTGCCCAAGACGTTACCCAGTGCATGGCCCATGCTCTCGTCGCGCGCCTCGCGCCGTGCCTGCACCGGCCGGACAAACTCGCCGATGATCAGTCCGGTCGCGAACACAGCCAGCATCAACGTGAACAGCGTCATCAACTGGCGGACGCCGATCAACCAGAACACGACTCCGGCCACGAGCGCAACAACGATGGGCCATAGGAACTTCTTCTTTAGCAGCTCCGCCGAGCCGCGGCGCCACGGCAATGCCGGCCCCACGCCGGTCAGGAAAATCAGGGCGAGCGCGATCGGCACGCTCATCTGATTGAAGTAAGGCGCCCCGACGCTGACCTTCACTCCGCGGATCGCCTCCGCCAAAAGCGGATAGACCGTCCCCAACAAGACCGTGAACGTAAAGGCCACGAACAGCAGGTTGTTGAGCAAGAACGCCGTCTCTCGCGACGCCAGCGCATCCAGCGCCGGCTTGCTCCTCAAATCATCGCTCCGCCACGCCACCAGTACCAGCGAGAGAATAAGGACCAGTGTGATGAAGCCCAGGAAGAACGGGCCGATCAGACCTTCGGTGAAGGCGTGCACGCTGGCCAGTATGCCGGACCGGGTCAAGAAAGTTCCAAACAGCGTGAGCAGGAACGTCGATATGACCAGCAGGATGTTCCACGTCTTCAACGTCTGGCGCCGTTCCTGCACCATGATCGAGTGCAGAAACGCGGTCGCGGTCAGCCACGGCAGGAAGCTGGCGTTCTCGACCGGATCCCACGCCCAGTACCCACCCCATCCCAAGACCTCGTACGACCACCAGGCTCCGGACACGATCCCCGCGGTCAGGAAGATCCACGGAGCAATCGTCCAGTAGCGCACCGCCCGAATCCAATCGCCGCCCACTTTGCCGGTCAGCAGGGCCGCGATCCCGAAAGCGAAGGGGACCGCAAATCCCACGTATCCAAGGTACAGCAGCGGTGGATGGAGCCCCATGAACGGATGGTTCTGCAGCAGCGGATTGGGGCCCGGCCCGTCCACCGGTACGGGGAACACGGGAACGAAAGCGTTCGCCGGCCAGGCCAGCAGCAGCCAGAAGAACACGTTCACGAACAGCAGCGTTCCGGCCACCGCCGTCATCAGTTCCCTGTGGCGATTCCGATAGACGTACACGACGGCCGCCGAGTATCCGGCGAGGATCCATCCCCAGAACAGGATCGACCCGTCGAGCGAAGACCAGAGCGAGATGATCGTATAGAAGAGTGGCGTCGATCGGCTGCCGACTTGAGCCACATAGCTTACGCTGAAATCGTGGGCGACCAGCGCATAGGCCATGGTCGCGATCGCGAGCGTCGCGAGGGCGAAGACTCCATAGGTCGCCCGCCGTACCAGCACCGCCGCTCCGGGCTTGCGCTGGAAGACGCCCACATAGGCCACAACGGCGCCCACCAGAGACAACAGCAGGGCCCCGCCGATCGAGAAGTATCCGATGGTGCTCGTCATGACCCGCTCGTCGCTCCCTGCTCCTCGAAGAGCTCCCTGTAGTATTCCTTGCGGTCCTCTCCGTGCTGTGGCGCCCTGTACTGCTCCGAGTGCTTGACCATGAGGTTCGTCGCCCTGAACACACCCTCGCGAGTCAACGAACCTTCAACGACGGCACCAATCGCAGTCGCCCGCTCGGCTGCTTCCAAGAACATCTGCGGCGGGACCCCGGCGCTGAAAACCTCCACCGTGCCGGCATCGTCCGCCAGGCGGAAACGCAACTCGCTCGTCTCCGGATTCCAGCGCACGCTGCCCGGTTCCACCATTCCACCTAGCCGTACCGATGTGCCGTACGCGGCATCGCCCTCCGCCAGCAATTCCGTCGGCGTCCAGAAGTACACCAGGCTCCGGCCCAGACCGCCAAATGCGAAATAGCCGAAGATTATCAGCACAACGACGACGCCAATTCCTAAAGTGAGCTTCTTGTTCATCGTCTACCCGCCTGTACGATGAGAAAACAGGCTCGTTCACCTATCTTCCCGGATCGTTTTGCTTCGGATCGCCGTAGCCGCATGGCGATCCGCCCCAAAGCCCACCGCACTCCCCTGTAGTGAGCCGCTATAAGTTACAATTATCTAGCCACCGGGCTAGGTTCCCGGGCCAGCAGGACCGAGCAGTCCTCGCCAGCCCCTTCTGAGGGAGTCCGAGGGCCTAAATCTGGAAAAATCTTGTCAGAATTGTGAAAAAATTTTCCAGTTTCGGGCCCAACCGCCGGAAACGACAAATCATATAAACTGTTGTCACATCATCACTTACATGACTTGAGCCCATTTAGGAACGACCTTTGCTAGGTATACCCCGCGAAGGACGGAGTCTCGAGCGTCTTAGCCGGACAGGGAAAACGGCGGGGGAGGGCGACTCAGGGGCTCCGTCCTCTTTTTAGAACGCTTGCCGGCCCAATCTCGCCGGTATCAGCCCACGCAGGAACGCAGCATCAGACCTGCCACAGATGCTCGTCGAAGTGAGCGCCCCGCGGGCCCGGGGCGCTCACTTTTTGTTGTGCCCACGCTGGTCTCAACTGGACTGCCGTACGACCCGACCGTAGTGTTCCCTCGGTGTTACGTCCCAGCCGGGTAAACAAGCCTAGCCAGATGACAGTCTCAAGCAGCGGTTCGCTTTCGAAGACCGGTATCCCGAGGATCCTGCTAACGGGCCGGCCCGGGTGTGGGAAGACCACCGTGATCCGCCTTACGGTGGACCTGGTCGGACCCGACGACTGTGCAGGCTTCTACACGGAGGAGGTCCGCGAGGGCGGCCGGAGGATCGGATTCGACGTGGTGACGCTGGACGGCCGGCGCGGTCATCTGGCCAGGGCCGGTGCGCCCGGACCTCGCGTGGGTCGCTACGGGGTCGACGTCGATTCCTTCGAGCAACTGGGTGTGCGGTCGCTCGAGCATGCCGACCCGAATCGAGCCCGGATCCTGGTCATCGACGAGATTGGCAAGATGGAGTTGCTCAGCGACCGTTTCGTGGCCGTCCTCCGGCGGATACTGGACAGCGGCTGGCCGGTCCTGGGATCGCTGATGGCCAGTCGCAATCCTATCGCAGATTCCATACGCCGACGCCCCGATATCCAAGTCGTCGAGGTGACGAGCGAGAATCGCCAGGGGCTGCCCTCGGAGTTGGCTGCGGTCTACGCGAGATGAGGATTCGCCGCGTGCGGCGGCCTTAGACCGGCTAGAAGAGCTCCACCCACGCCCGCTGCGACAGCAGACGCGGCCTGGCAAGCTTGGACAACCGCACCGCCCGCTCGGCGGCACAGCGGCTGTACCAGAAGCGCGGCGTGGCGCCGCTGATGTACATGTCGTCGCCGAGGTAGGCGGCGCCGTAGTAGTCTACCGGGCCTCCGATGTGGAAGTCGTCAACCACCATGATGATACCATAGAACTCGAAAGGCCCGTTCATCTTGAGGTCATCGTCGACGAGGAGAATCCCCTGCCCCCCACCGGAGCCCGTAAGGTCGATAGACCCGTCGACATGGATGATCGGGAAGTAATTGAAGCAGGGACTACTCGGATCGTTCGGCGCGCCCCAGTTGAGCGGATTCGATTTGTCGCATGCTCCGTTCACGACGGTCGGTTGCGTGCCATTGAAGCTGAAACTGTCCGGCAACTGGATATCCGCGATCGCGGCCAGGTCGTCGTACGTCACATCGCCGAAGTCGAAGATGTTGTTCGGATTGAGCGCCGCGTCCACAATGATGTCCACGGGATAGCCGGTGATTCTGCTCGGATCGTTGACGTTGCCGTCCGGCGACCGGATCATGCCCGGCACGCTATCCTCGGGAAAGTTGGAACAGACCGACGCCGACCAGGAGCCAGGCGGGTCGCTGTTCAGGCCGGTGATGATGGGCTGCGCGCCGCCGCCGAAGTCGACGTTCTCGAGGATCTTGATCGCCGCATCGCAACAGATGTCGGGGACCCACGTGCGGGCGATGGCCGCCTGGCGTCGCTGACCCTGGTTCGGGCCCGGTGGCCGGCCTACCGCCTCGATGTAGTAGTAGCTCTTGACCGAATCGGTCCCCACGCGTACCACCGACGCCGTATAGCTGCCTCCACCTTCGAATGTGATCGGGCCAACCGTGTTCGTGTCGCCGGGCTGCAGAGTGCTGTATGCGCCGGCGTCCCACTGATCGAGCACCTGGAGGATTCCGGCCTCACCGGCATAGAAGCTGGTGGTCACGTTCCGCATCCCGCGCCCGATCTGGAACTCCTGCGAGGCCGAGAAGTAGCCGCCGGCGACGACCGCTGCTAGCAACACGAGCGCGAAGACGGCCATCGCCAGGGCAAAACCGGCCTCGTCCTGTAGCCGCCGCCACAAGTTCATCATCGCCGCCACCTCACCCGCCGTTCCTGAGGTGCGTGCTGGTCGACAGCATCCGATAGTCGGGGTCGGTCAGGGTGCGGTCCGTGGGCGCCCTGACGGTTATGACCACGCGATCTACAAGGGTCGGGTCCGATGTCTCGACCCCGTTCCCCGTGTAGTAACCGAGTTGCAATCCCCCGGCGCCCGGCGGTGCCAGCGGGCCCGCTACCGGCACGTACTCACCCGAACCACGAGCTCTTCGGCCCAACCACCAGCGACCGTTGAACGCGAACAGGCCGAACTCGTACGGACGGAACAGGCGAACCGGCGTTCCCTCCCAGATGCCGGCCAAGGCCCCGGTGATGCTGACGACAAGCTCGGCCGGATCACCCGAACCGCAGTTCGGGCCGGAGCTCGTGATAGCCGTGACCGGTAACGCACGCCACGCGTCGTCATCATCCGTCACATTGTTCTCCACGAACACGAGAACGCTGTCCGACCCTTCCGTCCTGAAATGTCCGGATACGTGTGTCAGCGAGAGCGTCCCGGTGGATTCGTTGACTCGGCAAGCGATGCCGAACCCGACGTTGGATCTCAGCGCCACGCTCTCTTCGGCTACGGCGTAGAGGTCACCGCCCGGTGGGCTGGCCTCGCGAAGTTCCGAGGTGAGTATCGTCGCGGACGCCCGCATGGCATGTCGGGCCGTGAGAATCCGCGCCTGACGCGCGTAGAACTTCTTCTGTGCAGAGAGCGCCCGCAGCGTGCCGGCCACGACGATCCCCGTGAGCGTCATCGCTACGAGGACCTCGATCAGGGTAAACCCGAGCGAGCGGACCGAATACCGGGAATTCATCGTGGAATGTAGATGACCACCGTATCGGAGACCTGGCTTCCGCTACGGCGGGAGTAAGTGGCCTCGAGAACGACCTTCTTCGGATTGCTCCCCTGTACGACCCAAGCGAGCTGATAGTCGCCTTCGCTCCGCGCGCCGGACTGCACCGATTCGTACGGGAGCGCCTTGAGAAGCTCCGCTTGATCTGCCACCAGCATCGAAACGTCCGTGTCGCGCTGACCGATCCAAAGCTCCGTCGACACCAGCCCGACGGCCGTCGAGAATCCCACGACACCGATGGCAATGATGACCACCGAGATGAGTAACTCGGTGATCGTGAAACCGTGTTGGCTTTTTGGCTTAGTCATATTCCTCACTGCCGCCGGACCACCGTTCCACCCAGGGAAAGCTGGACGGTATCCGCGCGGTCCATGCGCGAGAACACGACTACGGCGTCGTGCGGCTCGCAACCGCCACCCGAATATGTAAGTCCGCGCGCGTCGAAACAGAGCGTCTGTCTGGCGGAGCTCATCGTCACTCCGCCGTACTCCCTTCTCACGTCCACTACGTGCCCGATGGTGTCTGCCGCAATCGCGCCTGGCACGCCCGTGTCGACCTCGACCCAGAAAAGACCCTGGTCCGCCCTGAGGTGGAGCCGCCCTTCGCGCCCGAATTGAACCGCCGCCACGCGCGCCCGCGCATAAGTGTTGATGAACACATCTCTCGCGCTGCCCACCTTGAACCGGCCCGCCAGAGCCGAGAACACCGGCAGCGTGAGGCCAAACAACACCGCCACCACTAACATGACCATCACGAGCTCGAGCAGCGTGATACCCAAGGGGGACTCGAGCCGACGGGAAACGCGCGACGAAACCGCCACGCGTCGGCCAGAGGGGAGAGGCCGATTGCCAAACAAGATCGCGAAGACTCGGTTAGATAGCAAGCTGTATGCCCTAAGTGACTGTCGCGTAAAGAACTAGGAAGTCAGCGCTAACCGATACCGTCATCGTCCGGTTTCGGGACATACTCGAACACGCCAAGCGCGGTTCCTCTCGCTACTTAAGGCGGCCCGTTGCGGTGCCGGCGGGGGTGCACAGCAGGGTAGAGGCGCCGGTGGGATTCGAACCCACGAATAGGGGCTTTGCAGGCCCCCGCCTTAGTCCACTTGGCTACGGCGCCGGTTTGGCCCCTACAAAACTAGGCCCTCGACACGCTGTGTCAATTTTGCGGGCTCCCTGTCCTAGCCGGGTCGCTCGCTTCATATTATCGACCGCCCATGATGCGACGCACGTTGATTCTCGGCCTCGCAGCCTTTGCCCTCCAGCCCGTCCCGCTGGAGGCGCAGTGGTGGGACGCCCAGCTGCCCCGGCGCGGCGAGCTTCAGATCGGTTTGTCGGGACAGAACCTGACCGTCGATCACAGGTTCGTCGAGGGTGAGCGGCAACCGCTCAGCGAGATGTTCGGCGTCGAGCTTGACGCGCGCCTCGTCCCGCCGTTGGACAGCCTCGACGCCCTGCTGGCCGACCTGTATCCGGCGCTTGGCCTGCCGGTACCAAGGGCCAGCACTGCGGGCGTGCTTCAGTACGACGTGCTTCTGGAGCGGACGACGGCACCCATCTCACTGACCTTCGCGCCGATGGACTGGCTAGCGGTATTCACGGTCATTCCCATCGTCAAGTCGGTGTCATCCGCCTCCCCTCAACTCGATTCGCTCGCCGCCAACGCCGGCCTCACGAGCACCGCATTCGGGGACAACCCGGAATCAGTGTTTCAAGCGCTCGGAAACGGTATCGCCCAGTTGGAGGCGATCGTGACCGAAGATACGCTGTCCGCAGACCTGCAGGCCGAAGCCGAGCGCCTGCTCTCCGACGCCCGCGGATTCGAGGTCGGCCTGACGGAGCTCAGCCAACAGGAGTACGTCCCCACCGAGTCGAGCGCGGCGGGCCAGGACTTCGCTGGATACTACGGGGATCTACGATCCGACTTTTTGGCCTTCGAGATCGGGCTGCCGGACATCCCGCTCGCGGCGCCGCTCAGCGCCGAGCAGGCTGTCGCCGCGACCCCGTGGCCCGAGATGGGCATCGAGCCGCTACAGGAGCGCTCGACGGGAGTCAAGTTCGGCGACATCGAACTGGGGTTGAGCGGTCAGCCGTACAACACGTTTCCAGAGCGGCCGGGGCAACCACGACCGCGCTTCCCCGTTCGCGTCAGGCTGGACGGCCTCTACCGCTTCGCCACCGGCTCGCCCCCGGTAGCCGGCAGACTGACCGACATCGGGACCGGTGACGGGCAAGCGGACATCGAATTCCGCTCCACCGTTGACGTGGCGTTCGGGCGGCGATTCTGGCTGTCGCTACACGGCGGTTACAACATCCAGCTGACGGGAGAAGTCGAGCGCCTGGTCACCTCGCGCCAATCCCCCCTTCAGCTGGGAGCCTACACGACAACGGTCCGCTGGAATCCCGGCAACGTAC
Organism: Gemmatimonadota bacterium; assembly: GCA_039589375.1. Lineage (GTDB taxonomy): Bacteria > Gemmatimonadota > Gemmatimonadetes > Palauibacterales > KS3-K002 > JASFMO01. Next base: position 12,831 of record JBDHHL010000009.1, read on the forward strand.
TGACGCTGCTGGCGGCGCCCCGGTTCAACTTCACGCGCACTATCACGTTCTCCGGGCTCTTCATGCGCACGCATCACGGGCAGGACAGCGTCGAGCCGGTTGGACCTGTGGACGAGAGCGCCGCCTTTCTGCCCCAAGACCTCGAGGAAGGCACGAGTTACACAGCCACCTCTATCGGCCTGGCGGCGCGCTATTCGACCACCGACTGGTCGGGAGATCGTCGCTCCGGCATACCGATAGAAGTCGAGCTCCGCTATCTGCATACGACCGGAGCCAGCGGCGGCTTCGCTCCCAAGCGGAACGTTTGGGAAGTCGGCCTCCGCTTCTACCAGTCCATTTTCCACTAGCTAGTTGTTGCGGCCGACCGGCCGCATGGCGATCACGAGAGCTCGAGCAGAGCGCGCGCGTGCTCGATGGACTCTTCGCGCTCCGGGTCACCGCCCAACATGCGAGCCAAGTCGCGGACCCGGCCTTCGCCGCTCAGCTCCGACACTTCGGTCGCCGTCTTTCGGCCGCTGGATCCCTTCGTGACCAGAAGGTGGTGATCGGCCAGCGCCGCGATCTGCGGCAGGTGGGTGATGACGAACACTTGATGATGATCGGCAACCACGCGGAGCCGCTCCGCGATCTTCTGACCGACGATCCCGCCGATACCGGCGTCGATCTCATCGAAGACCAGGGTCGGCGTACGATCGAGCCTGGCCAGGATCGTCTTCAGCGCCAACATCACGCGGCTGAGCTCCCCGCCCGAGGCCACCTTCGACAGCGGTTGTGGCTCGAAGCCTTTGTTGAGCGTGACGCGATACTCGATGTCCTCGGCGCCGGTGCTCACGATCGCCGATCGCTTTGGCAACGCGACCTCGAACCGTCCCTCCGGCATTCCGAGCTCAGGGAGCATCTGCGAGACCTCCGCCGCCAGAGCCTTCGCCGCCGTCGATCGGGTTCGGCCGAGCCGCATCGCTGCCTTCTCGAGCTTCGCAAAGATCTCCGCCTCCTGCTGCGCTAGCTCGTCGAGCTCGAACCCTGCCAGATCGAGCGCATCGAGCTCGGCACGGGCGTGCCCGCCGGCGGCCATCACGTCGTCCAGTGTCGGGCCGTACTTCGCCTTCAGCCGGTAGAGCGCATCGATGCGCTGGCGAGTCTGTTCGAGCTTGGATGGATCGAGATCGATCGAGTCCCGATAGGCACCCAGACGCTCGCCCAGCTCCTGCAGCGTGTAGTAGACGGTGTCGAAAAGATCGGCCATTTCCTCGCTGGCCTTGGGGTCGATGTTGCCGAGCGCGTCCAGCTCGCGGCGCAGCTGGCCCAGCCGCTCATAGACCGCTTCATCGGTGGAGTAGATCTCGTCGTGAAGGTGGGAAGCCCGCTCGAGCAACTCTTCGGCGTGCGCCAGGCGCCGCTCCTCATCCGCCAGGATCAAGTCCTCGTTCGCCTGCCGGAGACCGGCGGTCTCGATCTCGTCCGCCTGGTGGCGCAGCAGCTCGATTCGTTCCTGCGTTCGGGCCTGGCGTTCCTCGACCTCCGCCCGCCGGCGGCGCGTCTCACTGAGAAGCGTGTGAAGATCGGCGACCTCCCCGGCGTAGTCCGCCCCACCGCCGTACGCGTCGAGGATCTCTCTCTGGGGTGCCGGGTGCAGAAGCGCCTGATGCTCGTGCTGGCCGTGAAGATCGACGAGGGCTCGCCCCAGTTCGCCCGTCAACGAGGCTGTGGCCGGCGTCCCGTTTATCCACGCCCGACTGCGGCCCCCGATGTTGACCTCGCGCTTGAGGACCAACCAACCCTCGCCTACATCGATGCCGGCGCCGTCGCAACGCTGCAGCAGGTCCGGCCGGTCGTTCACATCGAAGGCCGCCTCGACCACGGCGCGCTCCTCGCCTGCCCGAATCACGTCCGCCGTTGCCCGTTCTCCCAGAACCAGCGAGAGAGCCCCGACGATGATCGACTTCCCCGCCCCGGTCTCTCCGGTCAGCGCCGCGAGCCCGGGCTCGAGACGCAGGCTCAGGTCCTCTATGACGGCGTAGTTCTGGATCCTCAGCTCGCTCAGCACGACCCCGTCGAACGCAGACGTTCAGCCAAAGCAATCAGAGGACCGACGCTCAAGAGTCGATCTTGATCCGCTCGGTAACGTCGCCCCATCTGAGCTTTCGGCGCAGCAACGAGAAGAAGGACTGCCCAGGTAGCCGCACGAGTCGAACGGGCCGCTCAGCTTTGCGGACCGTTACACGATCGCCCGGCTTCAGGGTCGAGCCCGTCTGCCCGTCGATTGTGAGGATGATCTCCTCGGACGCCGAGCCAACCTCGACCGTGATCTCCGAGCCGGGCGGCAGCACCAGGGGCCGAACCGCCATGGTATGGGGGCAGATCGGCGTGACGACTATGGCGTCTTGCCGGGGATCGAGGATCGGACCGCCGGCCGAGAGCGAGTAGGCCGTCGAGCCCGTCGGTGTAGCGACGATCACCCCATCCGCGCGGTACAGGCCGACCTCCTCCTCATCGACCCACAAGCGCACCGGTACCATCCGTACCAGGCCACCCTTGTGGAGCACCGCATCGTTGAGGGCGTAGTACGGATCGCTGGCGCCGGTATCGTGAACCGAACGCACCTCCAGCGCCATCCGCGGGTCGAGCACGAAGTCGCCCGCCACAATCCGCTGGATAGCCCGCTCCATCTCCTCGAGCGTGACGGCTGTAAGGAAACCCAGCCGCCCGAGATTCACACCCAGTACGGGAGTACCCGCAGGTCCCGCCCAGCGCGCACCGCCCAGCAGCGCGCCGTCGCCTCCCAGCGTGACCAGGAGATCGAGTTCCTCGGGGTGCTCCGGCAACTTCTCCAGCGTGGCCCGCGTACCATGGCGCAACTGGCGATCCACGTACAGCTCGAGTCCCAAGGCCGGTGCGAGCTCGCCCAGCCGATCGACTGCTTCGGTTACGTTCCTGTATCGCGGATTACCCAATAAACCGATTCGCTTCATGCGACTCACCGGAATAGGCTCCTTCTACAGTGACCAACCGTTATCAACGGAGCGTCAACGACGCGCGACTCCTAAAGATACGCCCTTAACTTTCGCGCTCAACGACGTGAATCGCCAGACCCTCCAGCGGGAGGCTCTCGATCCCGGCGCCGCGCAGCGCCTGAATCGCTTCCCCGCTCAGGCTCCGTGCCGCGGCGAGAGCGCGCTCGGTACCGTACACACCGGGATAGGTCGCCTTGCCCAGTTCGCGGTCACTCAGCGGATGTTTGCCCAGGATGGCGAAAGTGCCCTCCTCGTCCAGCAGGTCATCCGCGATCTGGAAGGCCAGGCCGATCTTGTCCCCGTAGATCGTCAACGCCGCCAGCGAGTCCCTTCCGACACGGCCGACGCGGCCGCCAAGACGCACCGAAGCCTGTATCAGCGCACCCGTCTTTCGACGGTGGATCTCGCCCAGCTCTTCCTCGGTAACCTCGCGACCTTCGGCTATCAGATCCAGAACCTGGCCGCCGACCATTCCGGTCGGCCCCGCCGCTTCCGACATCTCGGCGACGAGGCGGGCGCATTCCGCCGGTTCGAAGCCCAGCGCCTCCGCTTCCTTCGCCACGACCCAACCCGCCAACGGGACCATAGCCGCGGCCGCCAGCGTGGCGCGCTCGGTGCCGAACGCCCGGTGACACGTTGCTCGACCCCGACGCCAGTCGTCATCGTCCATGCAAGGTAGGTCGTCGTGAACCAGCGAATAGGAATGCACGATCTCCAAAGCGCTGGCCAACCGCTCCACGCGCTCGTTCGACGGTCGACCGGAAACGTCGTAGGCTGCGGCAAAGAGGATGGGACGGAATCGCTTCCCTCCCCCCTCACAGGCGTAGCGAATCGGGGCCGCAAGCCAGTCATCGACTCCGTGTAGATAGTCGTCCAGAACCTCGGACAGCGCCCGGTTGGCTCGCTCGCGTTTCTTTTCGAAATAGGCCTGGAAATCGTTCACGGTCTGCTCTGAGCTGGCTGTGCGAAGGCGCTGACCAGCCTAGCGGCCGCCACCCGGCTCATCGCCCTGGTTGTCGGAGACGTCGAAGTCGACGTGCCGCTGACGTCCCTCTCGGTCCATCAACACCTGCTTGAGCCGGCCCTGCGACTCGCTCAGCTCGTGCTCGGCGCCCCGAATGAGCTCCATTCCCTCGTCAAAAAGCCCAAGCGCGTCTTCCAGTTCCAGATCTTCGCGTTCCAGCTTCAGCACGATTTCTTCGAGCCGGTCGATCGCCTTTCCTAATTTGAGTTTCTTCGCCACCTGTAGCCTCCTGGAGCAGCAGAGAGCTGAGTTCAGCTCTCTTCGCTCACCGCTCGTGCTTGGGACCGGACACTTCCATCTCTAAGACGCAGATCGAAATCCATCCCCGAGCGGAAGTCTGCCACGCTCCGCAAAACCCGTCCGCCGCTATCGAGGGCCAGGCTATACCCCCGCTGCAGCACCGCCATAGGACCGAGAGCCTGCAGTCGCTGCCGCAGACCCTCGACCAAGCGGCTGTTGCGCTCGATGGCGCCACTCGCCGCGTCGATCATTCGCTCTTCCAGCCGCTCGATCCGGCGCGCTTCCCCATCGACGCTGTTCCGCAGCGCCACAGCCATCCGCTCGCCCGCCTGCGCCAGCTCCGCCCGCACCCGTTCCCCATCGGGCACGACCAGCTCTGCGGCAGCCGACGGCGTTGCCGCGCGTCGATCGGCGACCAGATCAGCGAGCGTCACATCCGACTCGTGTCCTATGCCGGACACGACCGGGATGTCCGAGCCGGCAATCGCGCGCGCCACTTGCTCTTCGTTGAACGCCCACAGATCCTCGATCGATCCGCCGCCGCGACCGACGATCAGGACATCGGCGCGCGCGGCACGACAGGCCGCCGCGAGAGCCGCGACCAGAGTGCGCGCCGCCTCATCGCCCTGCACTCGGGCAGGATAGACGAAAATATCCGTCCAGGGTGCGCGCCGGCGAACGATCGAGGCAATGTCCCGTATCGCTGCGCCCTCGGTCGATGTCACGACGCCGACGCAGGCCGGAAAGCGCGGCAGCGAGCGTTTGCGCTCCGGCTCGAGGAGGCCCTCGGCCTCCAGCTTCTTGCGGATCCGCTCGAACGCGATTCGCCACAGCCCTTCACCGCGTGCCGATAGCTCGCGCACGACGAACTGCAGACGACCGGCCCGCTCGTACACCGTTGGGTACCCGAAGGCGTGCACGGCCATCCCTTCCGGAGGCTCGGTGGGCAACGCCCGTGCTTCCTCACGCCACATGACGCAGCCGAGCTGAGATTTCTCGTCCTTGAGGGTGAAGAAACAGTGGCCGGCAGGGTATCGTTTGAAACCCGAGACCTCGCCGGCCACACAGAGCGGTGGAATCGCGCCTTCCAGCAGTTCGCGAGTCAGAGCGTTCACCTGGCTTACGCTCCAGACCTGCGGGACACGATCGCGTCCCAGCGCCCGCGCGTTGGCCGCCTGGAAGAACAGATCGTGGCTCACGTAATACCCGAGATACCTCGCGCCGCCTTGATGCAGTTGGTGAGCAGCATGGCGATCGTCATGGGTCCGACGCCGCCGGGGACCGGCGTGATCGCGCTGGCGATCTCGGATACTTCGTCGTACGCAACGTCGCCCACCAGCCTGTAGCCCTTCTCGGTGCTGGGATCGTCCACACGGTTCACACCCACATCGATGACTACCGCTCCCGGCTTCACAGCTTCGGCTTTCACAAACTCCGGAACGCCGATGGCCGCCACCAGAATATCGCCTTCGCGGAGAACGGCTGAAAGGTCGGGCGTTCGGCTGTGTGCAAGAGTCACCGTAGCGTTTCCGCCCGTCATCTTCTGGGACAACAGCACCGCCAGCGGCTTCCCGACGATATTCGATCGACCCACGATCGTGACCCGTTTGCCCGAAGGATCGTTTCCGGTTCTCATCAGCAGCTCGATCACGCCCGCCGGCGTCGCCGGACGAAAGGCGGTCGGATCGCCAATCATCATCCGGCCGACGGTCATCGGATGGAAGCCATCCACGTCCTTCTGCGGGTTGATGCGGTTGATGATCGAATCCTCATCGATCTGTGACGGTAGGGGTAGCTGAACCAGAAGGCCATGGATCGCATCATCGAGGTTTTGCTCATCGACGACGGCCTCCAGCTCCGCCTGACTGGTCTCCTCAGGCATCCGGATGACGCGGGAGTAGATCCCAGCCTCATCGCACGCCTTGGCCTTCATCCGAACGTAGACGCCGCTCGCCGGGTTTTCTCCCACCAGCACGACGGCCAACCCAGGCGTCACGCCTTTGCCGTTAAGTTCCTCCGTTGCCTGTTTGATTTCCTGACGGATCTCCGCGGCTATTCGCTTACCATCGATCACCTCAGCCACCGTGTTCACTCCCTTCGTATTCCAAGTCGATACGCTCAATCCGTTGTGCCTGTCCCGAGCCCGCATCCACGTCGACGACCACGCCTTGAAATCGGACATCGCCTTCGGCGGGCTCCAGTCGGACACGGCGACCTAGGATGGCTCTCTGAATAGCTTTCTCGGCCCTGAAGCCTATCACGCCGCCGTGCGCGCCGGTCATTCCGATGTCCGTCACGAAGGCCGTGCCGCCTGGAAAGACACGGCCATCTGCTGTTGGCACATGCGTGTGCGTGCCGATCACGGCGCTCACGTGACCGTCGACGAATCGCGCGAAGGCAAGCTTCTCCGCGGTTGCTTCGGCGTGGAAATCCACGACAATGATATTCGTCTGTGTGCGAAGCTCGTCGATGATCTTTCGCCCGACCCGGAAGGGGTCGTCGATATCCGACATGAAGGCACGCCCCTGCAGGTTCAGCACGGCTACCCTCGTGCCGCCGGCCGTGGCGATGAACAGACCGCTCCCCGGATTGTCTGGCGGGTAGTTAGCAGGTCGCAGCAAGCGGGGCTCTTCATCCAGAAGCGTCACACCGTCCGGGCGATCCCAGATGTGGTTGCCCGACGTTATCACGTCGACGCCGCGGCCGAACAGTTCGGCCACGAGAGCCGGAGTGACACCGAATCCACCGGCCAAGTTCTCTCCGTTCGCCACCACGAGATCGGCCTGCTGCTTCTTGCGCAGCGAGGGCAGAAAGGCCTTGACGGCCTGACGACCCGGTCGACCCACGATATCGGCGATGAACAGAATCCTCATCGATCCTCGCAGCACCGGTGCGGCGGCACACGACGGGCTTCGTTCCAGCAGCGCGTTGGCGATAACAGCTTAGCGGGCGAAATCGACGGCACGGGTTTCCCGCACCACAACAACCTTGATCTGTCCCGGATACTGGAGCTCCTGTTCTATCCGTCGGGCAGTATTCTCGCTCAACACCGCCATATCTTCATCGGAGACGGACTCGGGCGTGACCATTACACGCAGCTCGCGGCCCGCCTGGATGGCGAAGCACTTCGCCACTCCGTCGAAGGACGTGGCAATCTCCTCCAGCTTCTCGAGACGCTTGACGTAGGCCTCGAACGACTCACGCCTCGCGCCGGGGCGGGCTCCCGAGACCGCGTCCGCCGCCGTCAGGACGAACGTCTCCGGGTAGCGTGCTGGCTCTTCGCCGTGGTGGGCGCGGATCGCATTCAGAACCGGATCAGCCTCACCGCAACGCTTGCAGAGATCGTAGCCCAGCTCGACGTGCGTCCCTTCGTGCTCGTGGGTCATGCCCTTACCGATGTCGTGCAGCAGACCCATCCGCTTTGCCATCTGTACGTTTAGGCCCAACTCGGCCGCCATGTGCCCAGTGAGGTGAGCGACCTCCTTCGAGTGCTGCAGCTGGTTCTGCCCGTAGGACGTCCGGTACTTCATCCGGCCCAGCGTCTCCATGATCTGGTGGTGGAGGCCGTGCATCCCGAGCTCGTAGCATGCTTCTTCGGCGGCCTCGCGCATGCTCTGGTCTACCTCTTTCTTGGCCTTCTCGATGACCTCCTCGATTCGGCCCGGGTGGATGCGCCCGTCGGCCACCAGCTTTCCCATGGCGATGCGCGCGATCTCGCGCCGCACCGGGTCGAAAGCCGAGACGATTACCGCCTCCGGCGTGTCGTCGACGATGACATCGACGCCCGTGAGATTCTCGAACGCACGGATGTTACGACCCTCGCGCCCGATAATCCGGCCCTTCATCTCGTCATTGGGGAGCGGGACCACCGAAACCGTGACCTCGGCGGCATGGTCGGCGGCGGTCTTCTCGATCGCCATGGCTACGATGTTCCGAGCTTCGCGCTCCGCGCTGCGCGTCGCCTCCTCTTTTATCTGACGCATTCGCTTCGCGGCTTCAGCGTGGGCCTCACCCTCGATTCTCCGCATCAACTCCCGCTTCGCCTTCTCAGCGGACATGCCGGCCACCCGCTCCAGCTTGCGCTGCTCTTCGGCGATCAACTTCTCGTGGCGGGATCGACTCTCCTCGACCGTCTCCTCTCGCTCCTCCAGCTCGTGACTGCGCTTCTCGAGCTGCTCCTGCTTCTCGTCGAGCATCGAGTACTTTCGGTCGAGCAGGCCCTCGCGGTCATCCAACCGCCGCTCGGTTCGCTCGATTTCGCCGCGGCGCTTGCTGAGTTCCTTCTCCCACTCGTCCTTGGCTCGGAGAGTCTCTTCCTTAGCCTCCAGCTCGGCGCTTCGCTTCAAGCTGTCCGCGTCCAACCGCGCGTTGTCCAGGATCCGGGCGACTTCCTGATTCGCGCCTTCGCGCAGCTGCTTGGCCCGACCGATCTCGAACCGTCGCACGAGGAGAAGTGTGACGGACCATCCGACAAGAGACCCGGCCGCCACGCCGATTAGGGCTACGATCCAGTTCACTGCGAACTCTCCTTTATCCTGTCCGGAGCGCACGACCCCCGAACAAAAAACAGCGGCATAGCATCTAAGCCCTGCCGCTGGAGAACCTGACTGAAACTTTTCTCTTCTGGGATGCGTCTTGCTCGCCGGTCCGACAAAGCCGGCCCGACGGGAGATACCGTCAGCCTGTCTCAGCTCGTATCGCTACCGTACCGCCTCTTATCGAGAGCTAGAATCGGGTACCGAGCTGATGACCACGGACGGTTTAGATCGCTATGCAAAACGGCTTCCCAGCAGTTGTTGGCATTTCCAGATAGCCACAGGGCTAGTTGAATAATAGACCGACCCCGTAGCGTGACGCAAGTTAGTCCCCTGACGCCTGCTCGACGACGTCGAGCACCTCGCTCGTCAGGTGCTCCGCCCGTTTCTCCGCCAGGCCCTTGACCACTTCGACGCCGTCGCGCATGCGAAACAGCTGGTCGGCTATAGCCAGCGCCGCCAGAACCACGACCGCCGTCTTGTCTATCACGCCGCCCTCTTCGCGGATCTCTCGTGCCGTCCGGTCGACGTGCTGGGCCACGCGCTGAGTGTACTCGGCGCCTGTCTCGGTCTTAAGGGTATAGCTGTCGCCGAGGATCTCGACCTCGACGGTCTCTTTCTCGGGGCTCGGGCTGCCGTTCATCGCGCGTCCTCCAGGAACTGCACTTCGCGGGCCAGTTTCTCCGCCCGCTGTCGGCCAGTATCGAGCTTCTTCCGGAGGCGCTCGTTGTCCTCACGTAGTCGTTTCAGCTCGTCGGCGGCTTCGGCGGGATCGAATTCGGAGGAGGCTGTCTTCATCTGCTCGAGGACCTCCTGCAGCCGCCGGCGCTCGGCCTCGGAGGCCTGCGCTCGTTCGCGCCACACTTCCAGCTGGCGCAGTGCGCGGCGCACCGCGCCTTCCATTTCTTCGAATTTCGGGAATTCGATGCTGAGCTTACGCCCCTCGGATTCCGACATCGAGCTTCTCCTCGAGAGCGGAGGTGATACGTCTGATCGCCGTGTCGACTTCCTCGTCCGTTAGGGTACGATCGGGCGACCTGAATCTCAAGCGCCATGCGATGCTGCGTGTGCCCTCAGGTATGTTCTCACCTTCGTAAACGTCAAACACGGACAGGTTCTCCAGAAACGGCGGCGAAGCGTCGCGGATCACCTCGCCGACCTCCGATGCCGCCGTACTGACCGGGACGACCAGCGCCAGATCCCGCTCGACCGACGGATAGACCGGAAGCGGCCGATAACGCGTCGGTTCAGGGCGACCCGGTTGTACCGCGACCTCCAGGCCCCACACCGCGCCGGCCCAGCGCGGCGCCTCGACCCTTTCCGCCGGCACTCGACCCGCGCGACCGATGGCCCGCCCTTCCGACAAGACCAGCGCCAGCGGTTCCTCCAGATCGACGTCGTCGCGGGCATCCGCGGTTCGTACTTCCGCGTCCGGCCAAGCCACCGCCGCGACATCCTCGAAGATAGACTTCAGGTCCCAGATATCCCAATCATCCGTGCCACCGGACCAATGGATTGGCACTCGCCCACCGGTCCATACCGCAGCGATTCTGATCTCCTCGTCCGGCAGTTCCGTGCCGGAGGAAGCGAAGGCGGTGCCGATCTCAAAGAGGCGCACATCGCGCTGCCCGCGGGCGAAGTTGTACTCGGCGCGATGGACAAGTCCCGTGAGCAATTCCCTCCGCAGATGGTCCTCGCGCTCTGACAGCGGGTTCAGCAGGCGGACATCACCTTCTTCAGCGGGAGCGAAAGGCGAGGTCTTGGCTTCGAGGAATCCCAGGCCACCCATCACCTCGCGAAGCCGGCCGAACACATCGACATAACTGTCTTCCCGCACTATCGTCGGCCGGAACGTCCTCATATCCTCCGGGAACTTGTCGTACCCATGTCGCCGCGCGACCTCTTCGATCAAGTCCACCTCTCGCTCGACGTCCGGTCGCCACGTCGGGACCGAGACGGCCAGCGGACCGTCGTCGCTCTCCGTGACCTCGAAACCGATGGGCTCGAGGCAACCACGGATCGTCTCAAGGTCGAGCTCGAGGCCAAGCACGTAACTGACCCGCTGAGGGCGAAGGGAGACGCTCGCTCTCTCGGCTTTGATCGGGTTCACGTCGACGGTGTTTCCGTCCACGGACCCGCCGGCGATCGTCAGGATCAACTCCACCACGCGCTTCAGCGCGCGCGGCAATCCGCACGGATCGATGCCTCTCTGGAACCGGTAGGAGGCGTCGGTATCGAGCCCAAGGCCGCGGGCCGCTTTTCTCACCCGCTTGGGATCGAAGTAGGCGCACTCGATGAACACGTCGGTCGTGCTCTCGGTCACCTCGCTACCCTCGCCGCCCATCAGGCCCGCCATGGCCGTGGCCACCTCGGCGTCGGCGATCACCAGCATTTCGGCGTCGAGCGTCCGGTTCTTCCCGTCCAGCGTTCGGAGCAACTCGCCGGGTCTGGCCCGGCGAATCACGACAGCCGGACCGCCGAGCTTGTCCAGGTCGAACGCGTGGAGCGGCTGATTCAGCTCGTGCAGGACGAAGTTGGTGGCATCGACCACGTTGTTGATGGGCTGTTGTCCAATGGCTCGAAGGCGATTGGCCAGCCACTCGGGCGACGGGCCGATCGTCACGCCGCGTATCACGGCGCCCATGTAGCGCGGACAGCCCTCGGCGTCCTCGATCCTGACTACGACGCCGCCCGTCTCTCCTTCCACCCGCGCGACATCGGTGGAGTAGTCGGCGTCAACCTGATTCGGGAATTCGGGCAGCCTCAGATCCGCTTCCCCGCCGGGGGCAAGCTCGCGCGCGACGCCCCAGTGACCCAACAGGTCCGGCCGGTTCGCCGTCACATCGATGTCGAGCCGGTGATCGTCCAGCTCGAGGGCTTTCAGCACCGACTGTCCGACCTCGAACTCGCCGTGAAGCAGCATGATGCCCGCACTATCGCGGCCGACTCCCAGCTCCTTCTCAGAGCAGAGCATGCCCTCGGAGTATTCACCACGTAGCTTGGCACGCTTGATCTCGACGCCGCCGGGGAGCGTCTGCCCGGCACCTACGAAGGGGTAGTAGCCGCCTTCAGCGACGACGGGTGCGCCGGTAACCACCTGAACGGGTTCGTCGCGCCCTGCATCGACCTTGCAGATCACCAGCCGGTCCGCCTTGGGATGCTTCGCGACGCTCTCGACCCGCGCTATGACGAGCTCTTCCACGCCGTCACCCAACCAAACCACATCGTCCACGGGAACGGCCGTATAGGTCAGCCGTTCGGCGGCATCGGTGGCCGATTCCTCGATCGTTGGCGCCAGCTGCTTGAGCCAGCGGTAGGAAACGTTCATGGTTCGATGATTTCGTTTAGCGGAGTCCCGGACCTAAGCACGCTCGAACTGCTGCAGAAAGCGCACGTCGCTCTCGTAGAGCAGCCTGATGTCCGGTATCCGGTAGCGCAGCATGGCGATCCGGCCAACGCCCATGCCGAAAGCGAAGCCGGTGTAGCGCTCGGAGTCGTATCCAACGTTGTCGAAAACCGCCGGATCCACCATACCAGCGCCCATGATTTCGATCCACCCTGTGCCCTTGCAAGCAGAGCACCCCTCGCCGTGACATAACAAGCAAGACACGTCCACTTCCGCCGACGGCTCCGTGAACGGGAAGAACGAGGGCCGGAAGCGCGTCGCGGTGTCCTCGCCGAAGAACCTGTGGACGAAGTAGCTAATGGCCGCCTTGAAGTCGACGAACGAGATCCCCTCGTCCACGGCCAGCCCTTCGATCTGCTCGAACGCCGGAGCGTGGGAAGCGTCGAAGGGGTCACGGCGATAGACGACCCCGGGGACGACTATGCGGACCGGCGGTTCCGTCTTCTCCATCACTCGCGCCTGAACCGGTGACGTGTGAGCGCGAAGAACGGCGTCTTCACCCAGATAGAACGTGTCCTGCTCGTCCGCCGCCGGGTGATCCAGCGGAGTGTTGAGAGCCGTGAAGTTATACCAGGTCGTCTCGGCCTCGGGGCCGCGGGCGCGAACGAAACCCAGCTCCTTGAAGATCCCACAGATCTCGTCGGCAACCAGCGTGCAGGGATGCAGGGCGCCGCGCCAACGCTCGCGCGCGGGGAGCGTGAGGTCGAGGTGGGCCTCCGCCCGAGCCGGCGTGGCCGCCAACTGCGCCAAGCGCGTATCCAGCAGCTCTTGCAGGCGACTCTTGACCCGGTTCGCCTCGGCACCGGCGGCGCGCCTCTGTTCGTGCGGGAGCTGCCCAACGCTGCGCAGCAGCTGGGTCAGAGGCGCCTTGCGGCCCAGGTACTCGACCCGCAAACGCTCGAGGTCGTCGACCGCGGCAGCGGCATCGATAGCCGCCGACCCGGCTTCCTCAAGCTCGCGGAGATCGGCAAGGAAATCCTGCATAGCGGCCGGGCCGTGTTACTTGTTACACGTTCGGATCCCTAACCGCCAGATCCGCCAGGGTCTTGCGATTCAGCTCCACACCAGCGTTGCGGAGACCATTGATGAAGCTAGAGTAGCTCATATCGTGCTGACGAGCAGCCGCGTTGATCCGAGTGATCCAGAGCCGCCGAAAGTCCCTCTTGCGGCGACGCCGGTCGCGGTAGGCATTGCTCCAACCTCTCTCGACAGCGTTCTTGGCCGTGCGATAGAGCTTTGACCGCGCGCCGCGGTAGCCCTTCGCCAGCTCACGTATCTTCTTCTTCTTCTTGTGCCTTGCGACGCGATTCGTGACCCGAGGCATCTATGTACTCCTTTCTCAACCAGCTGTGCTCGCACATCGCTCGCGATCACAGACCGAGCATCCGCTTCACCCGCTTCATATCGCTTGCCGAGATCAGCGTCCCCTGGCGAAGACGCCGCTTACGCTTGCGCGTTTTCTTGGCCAAGATGTGGCTCTTGTACGCGCGCCGGCGCCTCAACTTTCCACCGGCCGTCTTTCGGAACCGTTTGGCGGCGGCCCGATGTGTCTTCATCTTTGGCATCGGTACTACACCTCTTTCCCAGTCTCTGTGACGATCGGGCTATCGCTTGGGAGCCAGGACCATCGACATGTTCCGGCCTTCCATCCTCGCCCTTTCCTCAACCTGGCCCACGTCGGACAAGAGCCCCAAGAAGCGCTCGAGTACCGCGGCACCGAGTTCCGTGTGCGTCATCTCGCGTCCTCGGAACCGCATCGTCACCTTCACCTTGTTGCCTTCCTCCAAGAACCGGCGAGCGTGCCCCGCTTTGAAATTGAAGTCGT